>JACCQW010000199.1 GCA_013813955.1 Solirubrobacterales bacterium | reverse complement strand
CGAGACGAGGGCGTTTTGCACGCATCCAGGTCCAACGAACCCCAGGAGGGATTCGCATGCTGCAGAACCTGCGCACCCGCGCACAGAGCGAACAGGGCTTTACCCTGATCGAGCTCCTCGTCGTCGTACTGATCATCGGCATCCTCGCCGCGATCGCCCTGCCGACGTTCCTCGGCCAGCGCGCCAAGGCGCAGGACAGCTCGGCCAAGGCCGACGTCCGCAACGCGGTCTCCCAGATGGAGTCCTGCTTCACCGACGGCCCCGCCAACCCGACCTCGTGCCCGGACGCCGAGTCCCCGCTCGCCACGGGCGTCACCGTCGGCGCGTCGCCGACCACGTCCGCCTACAGCGTCGCCAAGCAGTCGGAGACCGGGACCACGTTCACCATCACCAAGTCCGGAGCGGGCTTCCTACGCAGCTGCAGCGCCGATGGCGGCGGCTGCAACGGCACCAGCTGGTAGACCCTCAAGATCGACGCTTGACCAGGGCGGGCCTCCGGGCCCGCCCTTCGTCATTCTCGGACGTCCGTCCGTCCCGCGCGTGGCGCCTCGCGCACGCGACGCGGGCCGTCGATGCCACGCCCATGGGTGAGCGCGGATTCACGCTGGTCGAGGTCATGGTGGCGATGCTCATCCTCGTCGTCGGCCTGCTGGGCACCGTCAAGCTGATCGACCAGGCCAACGCGACGACGTCGAGCACCAAGGCGCGCGAGGGGGCGACGAACCTCGCCCGCGAGATCGTGGAGAGCGCGCGGCTCGTCGACTACGACGATCTCACCGCGGCCGCGGCCGCCCCAGCTCTGCAGGCCAAGCCCGGCCTGGTCGACTCCACTGACGCAACGACCGCGTGGACGATCGAGCGCCGCGGCATCGCGTACACGCTGACCGTCGGCGCGTGCACCTACGACGATGCGAAGGATGGCGTCACCGCCGTCCACGACGGCTCGTTCTGCGCGAGCACGCCGGCCGGCCCGACCACGCCGACCGAGGCCAACCCTGACGACTTCCGCCGCGTCGACGTCACGGTCAGCTGGCCGCACGGGTCGGGCTCGAGGCAGATGACGCAGACCAGCCTGATCATCAACCCTTCGGGCGGCCTGGGCCCGCGGATCGTCAGCTTCCTGCCGGTGCCCGGCACCGCGCCGGAGGTCACGGTGGACAACGCGGCCGTCAGCCAGGTGAGCTTCGCCGTGACCACGACCTTCGCCGCGACCGTGCGCTGGACCGCCGACGACGCCGTCTCCAGCGGGGATGCGGCGGGCGGCGCCACCGCGTGGACGTTCTCGTGGCCGCTGGGCCAGGCGGCGGAGGGGTCGGCCGCGTCCGTGCGCGACGGGATCTACCAGGTCGACGCCCAGGCCTTCGACGCCGTGGGCATCCCGGGCGACGTGCGCACCGTCATCGTCACCGTCAACCGCTCGGCGCCGTTCGCCCCGACGGACCTGGCCGGCGGGCGCAACGACCGGGTCGCCCGGACGGTCGGCGGCGGCGACATCGTCGACCTGCAGTGGCGCGCCAACCAGGAGCGCGACATCATCGGCTACCGGGCCTTCCGCGTCGACGCCGATGGAACCCCCGAGACCGCCGACGACGTGCTCGTCTGCGCGGTGAAGGAGACGTCGTGCTACGACCCCAGCCCGCCCTCCGTCGCCACCCAGTACTACGTCCGGGCCCTGGACGTCGACGGCACCGGCGCCGAGCGCCCCGGCACGCCCTCGAGCCTCGTCGCCGTGCCCGCCGCGGCGAACCCGCCGCCGTACTTCGCGCCGCCGGACGTAGACGGCCTGACCGTGACGATCGCCGACGGCGTGCCGCGGCTGGACTGGCGCGCCGCCCAGGATGACAACGGCACCGTGCGCTTCTATCGCATCTATCGCGATTCCGGCACCGCCTACGCGGGGCGCTACGCGCGCACCGAGACGAGCGCCACCACATACACCGACCCCGAGCCCGGCGACGCCGGCACGGTCCACACCTACCAGGTGACCGCGGTCGACGACGCCTTCAACGAGTCCGAACCGATAACCGCCACGGTGACCATGCCATGAGGCTGCGCGACGAGGACGGCTTCACGATGGTCGAGCTGCTGACCGCCATGGCGATGAGCCTGGTGGTCCTGAGCGCGACGCTGGTGACGTTCAACACCTTCCTGACCAACGACGCGACCGCGCGGCAGGTCAACGACGCGCAGGACCAGGCCCGCAACGCGGTCGACCGCGTGGCCCGGCAGCTGCGCAACTTGGCCAACCCGACAGGCGAGGAGTCCACGACGATCGACGTCGCCGGCGGCTACGACCTCGTCTTCCAGACCTCCGACCCGGCGAAGCGGCGCGTGCGCTACTGCCTCGCGCCCGCGCCCGGCGGGGCCGGCGAGCGGCTGTGGTTTCAGACCACCACCGCGACGACGAGCCTGACGACCGCGATGACGGCCACGTGCCCGGGCTCGGGCTGGGCCAGCGAGTCGTCGGTCGCCGAGCACCTCGTCAACCGCATCGCCGGCGCCGACCGCCCGGTGTTCACCTACGGCTGCTCGGACGCGACGCCGCCGGGCCAGTCCTGTACTGCCTCCAGCGCGGTCTACGAGCGGGTGCTCTCGGCCCGGGTCGACCTGCATCTCGACGTCAACGGCGCCGAACGCAGGCCGGCCGCGACCCGCCTGGCCACCGCGGTCTACCTGCGCAACCAGAACGAGCGGCCGACCGCGGCGTTCACGAACACGGCCCTGGCCCCGCTCACGCTGCTGTTCAACGGCAGCGGCTCGCAGGACCCCGAGGGCCGGACGCTGCGCTACCAGTGGTTCAAGGGCACCGCCGCGCTGCCCGCACTGCCGCCGCCCTGCGCGGCCGGTCCCGACACCCCGAACACGAGCGCCACCGACCCGTTCATCGGCGAGGGCGTGACGCTGACCCACCGGTTCCCGGGCGCGGGGCCCGAGCAGATCCGCCTGCGCGTCATCGACCCCGGCTGCCGCAACGCGGTGGCCGGCCCGGTTGCGGTGACCATCCCGTGAGACGCCTGCGCGACGAGCGGGGCTCGACGGTCGTCACGGCGATCGTCCTGCTGGCCATGATGATGATGATGGGCTTGGCGACGGCCGGGCTGGTGGACGGCCAGCAGGAGGAGTCCGGCCGCGAGCGGGCGCGCGAGTCTTCCCTGAATCTCAACGAGGGTGTGCTCTACGCGCAGGCCTTCGTGCTGGCCCGCAACTGGCCATCCGGCGACGGCAGCGTGGCCTTTCCGGCGACCTGCGGGTCCGGTTCGGCGACCACCACGTACTGCCCGAACCGCGACACGCTCGCCGCCGCGGGCCCGGCGGGCGGCGGAAGCGCGAACTTCACCGCGGCGGACTACCGGGCAGGCGCGACGTGGACGACGAAGGTGCGCGACAACGGCGGGGTCATGGAGGACTTCTACTACTCCGAGCAGGCCGACGTCGCGCAGGCGGGGTGCCCGGTGACCCCCTGCACAAAGGACCACAACGGCGACCGCCAGCTCTGGGTGCAGGTCAGCACGAAGGTGCACGGTCGCCCGCGCTCGGTCGTCGCGCTGTTGCAGCTCGAGGAGTTCAAGGAGGCGTTCCCCACCAATGCGGTGACCGCCGGTCACGTCACGGTGAGCAACAACGGAAACCACGGAGGCCGCGCGCTGGTGGACATCACCGGCTCGCAGATCGCGGTGCGCTGCGATCCGGCCGACCCCGCGTGCATCGTCTCCAATCGGACCAGCCACATCCAGCCGCGCACGTTCGCCCAGCTGCCGGCCACCCAGACCGCCGCGCTCAGCCCGACGCAGCTGCAGCGCCTGAAGGCGCGCGCCATCGCCGACGGGCGCTACTTCGAGAGCTGCCCGCCCGCGAACGCGAACCTCGCGGGCGAGGTCGTCTGGGTGGAGGAGTGCAGCGGCAGCTACGGATCGTCGCTGCAGACCGTCCCGTGCCCCAGCGGCTACCCCGGCCTGAGCGCCAACGGCGGCTGCATCAACACACCGGCGTCGCCGGGCATCCTGATCTGGCACAAGGGGACGGCGAAGTTCACGGGCAACGACACGTTCGTGGGCCTGATCCACATGGCCAACGACTCCGACGGAACCGGCGGCACGACCGGCACCGTGCTGGAGACCGGGGGCGGGTTCCAGATCTTCGGCGCCGCGTCGGTCGACGGCGGGGGCGGCCTGAAGGTCGGCTCGGCCGGCGTGCCCAACATCAAGTTCTTCCCCAACGTGTTCAACTCGCTGGCGTCCTACGGGACCGCCGGCCTAGTGCAGAACACCTGGCGCGAGCTCGATGCATCCGGCTGACGCGCCGCTTGCCCGATCCACGAGACTGAGGACGTGTCCATGCCCCTCGCCCTCTTGCCCGCCACGCTGTTCGGCCTCCTGATCGGAT
>JACCQW010000187.1 GCA_013813955.1 Solirubrobacterales bacterium | reverse complement strand
GCGACGTCAGCGCTTGTGGACACCGGGCCCTTGCTAGGCTGGCCGCCGTCTCGCCGCTATCGTCTAGGGGACTAGGACGCCGCCCTCTCACGGCGGAAACCGGGGTTCGAATCCCCGTAGCGGTACTCGAAAGCGCCCCGTACATGCGGGGCGTTTCGCGTTTCGGAGGGTCCGTGGGACGGTCTGTGGGACGGTCTAACGGCGATCCCGGCGCGCCCTCGCGGCGCGCGACAATGCGTCGATGAGCACGGCCGAGACCTACTTCGCGCAGGAGCGCCTGGAGACGCTCATGCTGCACGTCGCGCTGGCGACCGTGGCCCGCTACGGGCTGCTGCGGATGGCCCGGACTGAGGAGATCGAGCTGCACCTCGGGCGCCTGGAGGCGCTGATCGCTGAGCACTCCGCGGAGATCACGCGCAGGGCGAGCGTGACGGAGGCGGCGAGACCGTTCGCGAGGGCGGGATGAGCGACGATCTGCGCGACCTCGACCGGGCGCCGCTGGGCTGGCTGATCTTCCAGGCGGCGTGGGCGCTGCGCCTCGTCAACACGCCGCGTGACTACTTCGCCGGGGACCCGGAGGTCATCGACTGGATGCTCGACGACGCGGAGAGGCTCGCCGGACCACTACTAGACGAGGTCAAGCGGCGCGACGGGCTGCTCGACCGGGCGCAGCGTCACGTCCTCGGGCAGGGCTAGATGCCGTCGCGCCCGTGCCTGACCTGCGGGGCACTGAGCAGCGGCAGCTACTGCCCGAGCCACGAGCCCGAGCGCCCATCCCGTCAGACACCGGGACGCGGGGGAGGAGGCGCCGCCGCCCGCTTCCGTCACGCGGTGCTCGCCCGTGCCGGGCATCGCTGCGAAGTCGCCATCAGCGGGGTGCGCTGCACCGCCACCATCGGCCTGGAAACCCATCACGTCGTCGCGCTCGTGGACGGCGGCGGCAACGATCCCGACAACGGGCGGGCGGTCTGCCGACGGCACCATCGGATGCTGGAGAAGCGTGGGAGCTAACGGGCAGACCCGGGGTCGGGGATACTGCGCGGGCGATGTCGCAAGAGAACGTGGCCGTAGTGCGCCAGATGTACGACGCCTTCCATAGCGGGGACGCGGAGGGCGCGGTCGACCACTTCGCTCTCGATGTCACGGTGGACGCCGGGGACCGCCCAGATGACCAGGCTGGCAAGGGGCGTGAGGCTCTCGTGAGGATCATCGGCACCTGGGTCGAATCGTTCGACGAGTGGAGCGAGGAGATCGAGGAAATCCGCGATCTCGGCGATTACATCCTTGTCGCCGCGAAGCAGAGAGGTCGCGGAAAGGCAAGCGGAATCGAGACCGAACTCCGATACGCGCTGCTCTACGAAGTCGAGGACGGGAAGATCGGCAGCATGACCTTCTACTCCGACGTGGCCGACGCCCTCGAAGCTGTGGGGCTACGGGAGTAGGCGATGTCGCAGGAGAACGTGGAGATCGTGCGGGGGATGCAGCCTCCACCCGACTTCGACCTCGTTGGCATGTTCGATGAGAACGCCTCCACTTCAATCTTGCTTGATGCCGTCGCCCCGAGTTTCCACTCCGATGTCGAGGCGGTGGGAAAGCTCAGTATCGGTGACGTAAGAGGCAGTGGGATGGAGGGGTTGAAAGCGGTCTGGCGCGAGTGGTTACAGCCGTGGGAGAGCTACCGCAGCGAGGTCGAGGATGTGATCGACATAGATGACCGGGTGGTAGTGCTCGTCCGAGACTTTGGTCGCCGCAAGGGGATGACCGCAGAGGTCGCATTGGTCGGCGCGGCCATCTGGACGCTGCGGGACGGCAAGGTGGCCCGCGTGGAGTTCTTCGCGGACCGCGCCGTGGCCCTCGAAGCCGTGGGGCTGGCGGAGTAGGTCCTCAGCCGTTCTTTGAGTCCATCGTTCGGTATGCGCCCCCAATGCATTTCTTACGCACGCGGCGCGGTGCCGCATCCAGGCGGATGCGCCACTCTCGCCGGGTCGGCGCGTTGTACTCTTGCGAAATGCGGCTTCTTCGGTACTCCATCAACGTCACGTTGGACGGGTGCTGCGATCATCGTGCGATCCCCGCGGACGAAGACTTGCATCGTCACGCGGCCGAGAGCCTCAACCAGGCCGATGCCCTTCTCTTCGGCCGGGTGACCTACGACATGATGGAATCAGCGTGGCGGCCGCCGGCA
>JACCQW010000165.1 GCA_013813955.1 Solirubrobacterales bacterium | reverse complement strand
CGCGGGCTGAGACGCCGGCGCCTCAGCCCGCGCGGGCGAGCAGGGTCCGCAGGGCCGCGGCGGTGGCGGCCGTCTCACGCACGACCTGCTGATAGGTGAGCCGGACCGGCTCCCAGCCGGCGAGGCGCAGGACGAGGTCACGCCGGCGATCGCGGTTCATCGCCGCGCGTGTCGCGTGGAAGGAGACGCTGTCGAGCTCGATGACCAAGCGCTGCCGTGGCCAGCAGGTGTCGACCTCGAAGCCCTCGACCTCGTGGTTGACCACCGGAGGGGGCAGGTCGTAGGTCGCGCACAGGGCGAGGAAGTCGCGCTCGAAGTCCGAGCGGGTGTAGTGCAGGCCCTCGAGGTGGTGGTCGAGGAGAGCGGCGAGGTGCGCGGCGCCTCTGCGTCCGTTCGCCGTCGCGAGCACGGCCTCGACGGCCCGGATGTCGAGGACGCGCAGCCGGTCGGCCGTCTCGAAGCACCGTCGCAGGACATCGAGGGGAAGGACCGCGGCGAGGTCCAGCAGCGTGCGGGGCACCGTGGTCACCGGCAGGCCGTCGAGTCTCGTGACGTGGGCCCGGGGAAGCGGGGCATTGTGGACGAGCAGCCCGCGGCGACTGCGGCGCTGCGTGGGGACGGTGACCTCGATGCGTGCGCTCGCGCTCGGGCGCAGGCCGAGGTGGTCGGCGGCGCTGCGGTGGCTGATCGCGGCGTGTGGACCGCACGCGAGCACGGCGGCCCAGAGATGGCCCGCGCGGGAGAGCCGTGGCTGGCCGACCGCGTACACACCGCGCTGCACGACATGCAGCCATCCCCGCGTGACCCGGCTGTCGACGGCCCCGGCCCTGAGCCCGAGCGCCCGCAGCTGCGCCCGGGCCACAGCGCCGCCCTGAGCCGCCGCGAGCTCCGCGACCCGCCGATCGGTGTGGGGTTCCTGACGTTGACCGTCTCTGAGGATGTCAACGTCAGCCACCCCCCCAGCGTCGCTCACCACGCGTGACAGATCAGCGCCGCTTCGTGCCGGGGTAGCCTCGGGCCCGTGACGAGCCGCCTCCTGCTGGAGTACGACGGGACCGAGTTCGGCGGCTGGGCGCGCCAGCCCGGCCGGCGCACGGTGCAGGAGGATGTCGAGAGGGCGCTGTGCACCGTCCTGCACGAGGATGCGGTCGCGCTCACCGTCGCCGGGCGCACGGACGCCGGTGTTCACGCGTGGGCGCAGGTCTGCTCCTACGCGCACGAGGCAGTCGACCCGCTGAGCCTCAACGCGCTGCTGCCGCCCGACGTCGCCGTCCTGGACTGCAACCCCATGCCCGACGGCTTCGACGCTCGCCGCGACGCGCGCTCGCGCACATACTGCTACCGCGTGCTGCACCGCCGGGCACGCTCGGTGTGGCTGGGGCGCCGCGCGCTGTGGCACGCTCGCGCGCTGGACGTCGGCGCGCTGCAGGCCTGCGCCGCCGCGCTCGTGGGCACCCACGACTTCACCGCCTTCACGCCCGCCGGGACCTCCCACACGCGCCTTGAGCGCCATGTCCACGCCGCCCGCTGGAGCCGCGACGGCGACGTGGTCGAGTTCTGGATCACCGCGGATACGTTCCTGCGCCACATGAACCGCGTGCTGGTGGGGACGATGCTCGAGGTGGCGACCGGGCGCCGGTCGCCCGAGGCCTTCACGGCGCTGCTCGCCGGGCGCCCCCGCGCGGAGGCCGGGGCCACCGCGCCCGCGCACGGGCTCGCCCTGGCCTCTGTCGGCTACGCGGCCTGACCCGCGACTATCCTCGGGACAGCGATGCGGGTGCTGCTGACCAACGACGACGGGATCGAGGCCGACGGCCTGCAGGCGCTGCGCCGAGCGCTGCTGCGCGTGCCCGGCATCGAGCTCGCGGTCATCGCGCCGGACGGCAACCGCTCGGCGATGGCGCGCTCGATCACGACGCGGCGCCCGCTGTGGGTGCAGGAGGTCGACTTCGGCGACGGGACGACCGGCTTCGCGACGGACGGGACGCCGGTGGACTGCGTGCGCCTGGCCAAGCTCGGGCTCATCGACGGCTTCGAGGCCGAAATCATCGTGTCGGGGATCAACCACGGCGCCAACCTGGGTGACGACATCACCTACTCGGGAACGGTCGCGGCGGCGCTGGAGGGCATTGTCCTCGGGCTGCCGGCGATCGCGGTCTCCCAGCAGTCGGCCGCGCGCGAGATGGACTTCCGCCTCGGCGACGCGTTCGACTTCGAGGAGGGCGCACGCTTCGTTGCCCGCGTGGTGGAGGAGATCGACGACGTCCCGCTGCCCGACGGAACGCTGCTGAACGTCAACTGCCCGGCGGGTGACGCCGCGGGCGTGGAGGTCACGCGCCTGGGCAAGCGCATCTACCGCGACGAGCTCAAGCTCACCGACGAGCAGGACCACCGCCGCCGGTACTGGATCTACGGCGCCGATCCCGGCTTCCACGACGAGCCGGGCACCGACCTGGCCGCGGTCGCCGCCGGCCGCATAGCGGTGACGCCGCTGCACTTCGACCTCACCGACACGAGCGGCATGGACGCGCTGGAGCGCCACGACCTCGCGCGGCTGCTCGCGCCCGCCGCCGAAGAGGTGGAGTGAGCCGGTCCGCCGCGCCGAAGGCCGCGCGTGATCGTGCCGCGCCCAAGGCCGCCCGCGCGCGGGCGCGGCAGCTGCACGACCAGCTTCACCACCACGGCTACCGCTACTACGTCCTCGACGACCCCGAGATCGGCGACGACGACTACGACGCACTGCTCGACGAGCTGCGCGCCCTGGAGGCCGACCACCCGCGGCTCGTCACCCCCGACTCGCCGACGCAGCGCATCGGCGGGGAGCCCGTATCGTCGCTGACCAAGGTCACGCACGAGATCCCGATGCTGTCGCTGGCCAACGCCCGCTCGGCGCCGGAGCTGCGCGCGTGGGTGGCCCGCATGCGCTCGCACCTGGACCGCGAGGGGATCGGGGACCCTGACTTCGAATTCGTGGCCGAGCCCAAGATCGACGGCCTGGCGATCTCGCTGCTCTACGTGGACGGGATGCTCGTCCGTGGCGCCACGCGCGGCAACGGCGAGGTCGGCGAGGACGTCACCCACAACCTGCGCACGATGCCCACGATCCCGCTGCGGATCGCCGGCGCGCCGAAGGTGCTCGAGGTGCGCGGCGAGGTCTACATGTCGCTTTCGGACTTCGCCGGACTGAACGAGCGCCGGGCCGAGGCCGGCCTGTCGACGTTCATGAACCCGCGCAACGCCGCCGCGGGCACCGTGCGCCAGCTCGACCCGAGGCTGGCCAAGCAGCGCCCGCTGTCGATGTGGTGCTACGGGATCGGCCGCGTGGACGGCGTGCGCTTCTCGAGCCACTGGGAGGGGCTGCAGTGGCTGCGCGAGCACGGCTTGCGCGTCAACGCCGACGTCAAGCTGCTGCACAGCGAGGACGAGGTCGTCGCGCAGTGCGAGGCCTGGCAGCAGCGCCGCGGGGCGCTGGACTTCGAGATCGACGGCGTCGTCGTCAAAGTGTCCGACCTCGAGCTGCAGCGCCGCCTGGGCACCGTCGGCCGCGACCCGCGCTGGGCGATCGCCTGGAAGTTCCCGCCGACCACGAAGGTCACGACGCTGCGCGACATCATGTGGAACGTCGGCAAGTTCGGCGACCTGCACCCGTTCGCGGTGCTCGAGCCGGTCCACGTGGGCGGCGTCACCGTCAAGCTCGCGACGCTGCACAACGAGGAGGACCTGGCGCGCAAGGACATCCGCCCCGGCGACGAGGTCATCGTCCTGCGCGCGGGCGACGTGATCCCGCAGGTGCTCTCACCGGCCCCGCACGCCGTGGAGCGCTCCGACCGATCTTCGCCGCCCTCGCCCCCGGAGCGCTGCCCCTCCTGCGACACGCCGACGGTCAAGCCCGCGGAGGGCGTGTTCACGAAGTGCCCGAACCGGCTGTGCCAGGGCCGCCAGTGGCAGCTGCTCAAGCACTTCGTCTCGCGCGGCGCGATGGACATCGACGGGCTGGGGGAGAAGCAGGTCGCGGTGCTGGCGCACCACGGCCTGGTGCGCACCGCGGCGGACTTCTACCGCCTGACGGCCGAGCAGCTCACCGAGCTGGAGGGCTATGGAGAGATCTCGGCCACGCGGACGGTGCAGAGCATCGCGGCCTCCCGCGAGCGCCCGTTCGGCCGGCTGCTGTTCGCGATCGGCCTGGAGGAGGTCGGCTCGGTGACCGGGCGCAACCTCGCCGAGCGCTTTCGCACGATCGATGCGCTGCTGGCGGCCGGCGCCGAGGAGATCGAGCAGACCTCCGGGGTCGGGCCGAAGATGGCCGGGCGCATCCGCGAGCAGCTCGCCGACGAGGGGATGCGCGAGCTCGTCGCAGACCTGCGCGCCGTCGGCGTGCGGATGGCGCTCGAGGGCCCGCCGCCGGGCGAGGGCCCGCTGGCCGGGACGACGTTCGTCCTCACGGGCGCCCTGCCCACCTTCTCGCGCGAGGAGGCGACCGAGCGCATCGGCGCCGCCGGCGGCCGCGTCACCTCCAGCGTCTCGAAGAAGACCGACTATCTCGTCGCCGGGGACTCCCCGGGCACCAAGCTCGAGAAGGCCGAGCGCCTCGGCGTGACGGTCCTCGATGAGGCGGGCCTGCTCGAGCTTCTGGGGGGCTAGGGCGGGGAGCCGGCGTCGGCGTCCAGCCGCGCGATGGCCGCCGCCATGCGGTCCTGCACCCCGCGGGCGCCGAACGGGTTCACCGCGTTCATGAGGATCGCGAACGCCACGTCGCGCCCGCCGCGGGTGCGGCAGTAGCCGGCCAGCGCGCTGACGCCGCGCAGGGTGCCGGTCTTGCCTCGGCAGCGCCCCGAGGCCGGGGTCGCTCGCATGCGCCGGCGCAGCGTGCCGGTCCTGCCGGCCGTGGCCAGCGACGAGCGAAACGACGTCCCGACGTCCTGGCCGTCCATGCGCTCGAGCAGGCGCACGACCTGGCGCGGGGTGGTGAGGTTCGCGCGCGAGAGCCCGGAGCCGTCAGCGATCCGCGGCCGCACGCCGAAGTCGTCCAGCGTGCTGCGGACCACCGCCGCCCCGCCGCCGGTGCTCCCCGCGCCGCCGAGCCGCGCGCCCAGCCCCTTGAGCAGCATCTCGGCCGCGAAGTTGTTGGAGGGGACGTTCACCAGGCGGATGAGCGTGCGCACGGGCAGCGACGAGACCTGCGCCACCGGCCGCGCGCCGCTGGGCGCCACGCCCGCCTCGCTGTCCTGGCC
>JACCQW010000161.1 GCA_013813955.1 Solirubrobacterales bacterium | reverse complement strand
GCCGCCCCCGCGGGGAGGGCGACCACCCCCGCGCTCACCGCGTGTGCGCCGGCGACGGTGCGACGGTCGAAGCCGATCGCCCGCTGCACGCCGAGCGCCGGCAGCCGTCGCTGGACGTCAGCATGCGCGGCGACACCGAGCATCACCCCCGCGGCGCCCAGGGCCACGAGCGAGAGCGCGACGAGCAACGCGATGACGATGCCCGCGGCGCGGTCGATCAGGACCCGCACGCCGTCGCGCGTGACGAAGCGCAGGTCGGCGATGCCGAAGCTGGTCGCCCGCGCCTGCTGCAGCGTGACGTCCACGCGGTCGCGGTCGTGCGTCCACAGCAGCGCGACGTTCACCGGCAGGCGTCCGCCGAAGCGGCGCTCCAGTCCCGCGGCCGACAGGTAGACGCGCGGCGCGGAGGCCAGCGGGAAGGCGACGTTGTCGGGCCCCACCGCGATCCCGACCACCCGCGTCGAGCCGAGATCCTCGATGCGCATCTGATCGCCGACCTCCAGGTCCCACGCGCGAGCGACGCCGCGCTCCACGACGACCTCCTCGGCGCTGGAGCGCATGTCGCGGCCCTCCACCACCGCATAGCCGCGCCGACCGGGGCGCACCGCGTGCACGATCCCGCGGCGCGTGCGCTCGCCGTTGGCGCGCAGGCGGATCCGCGTGAACTCCGTGCGGTACTCCCGGGCGGCCAGGTTGGGCAGCGCGCGCACCCGCTCGTCGACCTCCGCGCGCTCGGCGAACGCGAAGCGTGCGAGCACGTCGGGCAGGTCCGCCCGGTCGGCCGCGCGCTCGAAGCCCGTGCTCAGCGAGTAGGCGACCGTGACGGCGGTCCCCAGCATCGCCGCGGCGAGCGCGACGCCGACAGCGGCCAGGATCGTCCGTCGGCCGCCGGCGCGCGCCCGGCGCAGGCCCTCGGCCAGCACGGCCCTCATCCGACCAGCCGCCCGTCCTCGAGGCGCAGCACGCGGTCGGCGATGTCGGTGGCGCTGCGCTCGTGGGTCACGAGCACCACCGCGCGCCCGTCGCCAGCGGCCGCACGCAGCAGGCCCAGCACCTGGGCGCCCGCGGCCGGATCGAGGTTGCCGGTCGGTTCGTCGGCGAGCACCACCGCCGGGTCGTTGACCAGCGCGCGGGCGACGGCGAAGCGCTGCTGCTCACCACCGGAGAGCTCGTGGGGGAGGCGGCCCGCGGCCTCGGAGAGCCCCAGGTCCTCCACCAGCGAGCCGGCGCGCCCGACCGCGTCGGGGTGCGCGCCGGGCAGCCGCGCGGCCAGGCGCACGTTCTCGGCGCCGCTGAGCTCCGGCACGAGGTGAAAGGACTGGAAGACGAACCCCACGCTGCGCGCGCGGATGCGGGTCAGCTCGCGCTCGGGGCGGCCGTTCACACGCCGGCCGTCCAGCGAGATCGTCCCTGCCTCGGGCCGGTCCAGGGCCCCGAGCAGGTGCAACAGGGTCGACTTCCCCGACCCCGACCGGCCCACCACCGCGACGGTCTCGCCGCCGGCCACCGACAGGTCGGCGCCGTCGAGCACGCGCCGTGCCGCCCGGCCCCGGCCGAACGTCCTCACCAGCCCGCGCGCCTCGACCACGCCCATCCGGCGAACCCTAGGCGCGAGCGATGAACGACGGGTGAAGCAGGAGGGCGCCCGGCCGGCGTCGAAGACAGACGGCGCCGCCCATGGCCGCTGCCCGCAAGCCCGCATCCCGTCGCTCCAAGCCCCGCGCGCGCGCGCGGCGCTCCGTGCTGGCCGGGATGCACATGCCGGTGCTCGAGCAGCGCCACCGCGACCTCATCGGACTCGCGCTCGTCGCTGCCGGCGTCTTTCTAGCCTTCCCGGTGTACCTCGGCTGGGACGGCGGCACCGCGGGCGAGGCGGCCACGGACAGTTTGTCCTACCTCGTCGGCCAGGTCAGCTACCTCACGCCCGTCGCCGTGGTCGCCGCGGGGGCGATCCTGGTCCTGCGCCCCGTGCTCCCCGCCGTGCGCCCGTTTCGCGCCGGTGCGCTGTGCCTGTTCGCGGCGCTGACGCTGGCGCTCGCGGCGGGGACCCTCGGCCTGGGCCCCGAGGGGGCCCGTCCCGGCTTCTTCAACGAGCCGTACTTCGAGGATCGCGGCGGGATCGCGGGCGACGCGCTTCTGTACGCGGCCTCCAAGCTCGTCTCCACGATCGGCGCGCACATCGTCGCGGTGTTCCTGTTCTGTGCCGGGGTGCTGCTGCTCACCGGCGCGTCGGTGGCGGGTGTGCTGCGCGCGACGGGATCCGGTTTCGCCGACACGACGCGGGCGCTGCGCAGCGCGGTTCCAGCCCGGTGTCCGGAGCGGGCACGGGGCCCCGGTCCCGGACCCGATCTCGGCGGCGAGACCGCCCGCGAGCCGCGCCCCCTGCGCCCGCCGGAGCCCCGGGAGGCCGAGGTCGTCATCCGCTCCACCCACGTCGAGGCGCCGTCGCTGGATGGCGCCGAGCGCTACCCCGACCTGTTCGGCGAGCCCGTGCCCGGCGAACACCACGACGACGAGGATCCCGCCGAGCACGAGCCCGGTCCCGAGCCGCCGGAGCGCGAGCCCGACCCGGAGCCCGACGATCCCGAGGTCGCGGGTGCGGTCATGCGCATCCGCCCCGAGGACCTCACCCCGCAGGGCCGGCTGCGCGGCACGATCACCGACGACCCCGACTACGAGTGGCGCCTGCCGCGCGCCGACGTGCTGAAACGCTCGAGCGCAGAGCAGACGCGCCCGGACACCGCCGGCCAGGAGAAGACCGCCGCCCGCCTCGTCGAGGCGCTGGGGCACTTCGGCGTGCAGTCCAAGATCGTGGGCACGGTCGCCGGCCCGCACATCACGCGCTTCGAGCTGCGCCTGGCGCCCGGCATCAAGATGAGCAAGGTCGCCCAGCTCAAGGACGACCTGGCCTACGCGCTGGCCGCCACCGACATCCGCATCCTCGCCCCGATCCCGGGCAAGACCGCGGTCGGCGTCGAAGTCCCCAACCTGCGCCGGCGCATCGTGCAACTCGGCGATGTGTTCCAGGACGCTCCCGCCGGCTGGTCGCCGATGACGGTGTGGCTGGGCAAGGACGTCAGCGGCAAGGCGATCGGGGCCGACCTGGCCAAGATGCCCCACCTGCTGGTCGCGGGCACCACCGGCGCGGGCAAGTCCGCCGCGATCAACGCGATGCTCTGCAGCGTCCTGCTGCGCGCCACGCCGCATGAGCTGCGCCTCGTGCTCATCGATCCCAAGCAGGTCGAGCTCAACCACTACGAGTCGATCCCCCATCTGCTCACGCCCGTCATCACGAGCCCGCGGATGGCCGCCAACGCGCTGCAGAACCTCGTCAAGGAGATGGAGGGGCGATACTCGATCATGTCGCTGGCCAAGACGCGGTCGCTCGTCGAGCTCAACCGCTCGCGGGCCAAGCGCGGCGAGCCTCCGCTGCCCTACATCCTGTGCGTCATCGACGAGCTGGCCGACCTGATGATGGTCGCCCCCGCAGACGTCGAGGACTCGATCATCCGCCTGGCCCAGAAGGCGCGCGCGGTCGGCATCCACCTCGTGCTGGCCACGCAGTCCCCGCGCGTGGACGTCATCACCGGGATGATCAAGGCCAACGTGCCGTCGCGGATCGCTTTCGCGGTCTCCTCGCAGACCGACTCGCGCGTGATCCTCGACCAGAACGGCGCGGAGTCGTTGCTTGGGCAGGGCGACATGCTCTTCTCGCCCGTGGGCTCCTCGCGCCTGCAGCGCATCCAGGGCGCCTACATCGACGAGCCGCAGATCGAGGTGCTCACGGAGTTCTGGCGCAAGCAGGGCGAGCCGGAGTTGCGCGAGGACCTGCTCGAGGAGGTCGAGGGCGAAGCCGCTGGCGGGGCCGATTCGGCGGCGGCCGACGACGGCTTCAGCCCCGACGAGGACCCGCTGCTGGAGGACGCGATCCGCCTGGTCGCCGAGATGGGCACCGCGTCGACGTCGATGCTGCAGCGCCGGTTGCGGCTGGGCTACACCCGCGCCGGCCGGGTGATCGACATGCTCGAGCGCCGTGGCGTGATCAGCGGCTACGAGGGCTCCAAGCCACGGCAGGTGCTGGTCGGTGAGGGCGACGTCGAGCGCTTCATCGTCAACCTGCGCGAGCGTGAACGCTCGCCGGGGCGGACGGGGGCGGATCCGGCCGCTGAGCCCGAGCCTGTGCCCGTCCACGAGTAGCCTCTCGTCCCGATGCCGGAGATCGGGTCCACCCTGCGCGAAGCGCGGATGCGTGCCAGGATCGACATCTCGGAGATCGAGACCGAGACGAAGATCCGGGCCAAGTACCTGCGCGCCCTGGAGAACGAGGAGTGGGAGCTGCTGCCCGGCTCCACGTACGTCAAGAGCTTCCTGCGCACCTACGCCGAAGCGCTGGACCTCGACGCCAAGCTGCTCGTCGACGAGTACAAGCTGCGCCACGAGAACCTCAGCGACGTGGAGATGCAGCCGATCTCCGCGGCTGCGCCGGGCCTCGAGCGCCGGCGGCGCTCCGGCCCGCTGATCCCGCGCGGCGTCGTCATCGGCGTCGTGTTCGCGGGGCTCGTCGTCGCGCTGTACGCGCTGGGCCAGAGCAGTGACGACGACGAGCCCACGCGGGCGAGCACGATCGGTAGCTCGACGGGCACTGCCACCGACGACCGGCCCGCGGAGCCTGCCCCGTCCGCAGACGACGATTCCGATGCGCCAGAGCGGCCGCCCCGCCCGCGGCGCGTGCGCCTGCAGATCGTGGCCACCGGCCCGGTCTTCGTCTGCCTGCGCGGGGGCGACCGGACGCTCGTGAACGGTGAGACCCTGCAAGCCGGGGACGCGACCGGCGTGTTCCGCTCCCGGCGCTTCCGCCTGACGGTGGGCAACAACAACGTGCGCCTGCGCATCAACCGCAGGCCGAGGACGCTCGAGCCGTCGTCCGGGCCGATCGGCCTGGAGATCACCCCGCGCCGGGGGCGCCGGCCGCTGTCCGCCGACGAGCGCCCGACCTGCCGGTGAGCGCCCGCGCGGGGATCGTGGTGACCGGCACCGAGGTGCTGACCGGCCGGGTGACCGATCGCAACGGCCCGTGGCTGGCTGAGCGCCTGCTGGAGATCGGCGTCGAGCTCGCGGGTACCGTGATCGTCGCCGATCGTCCCGACGACGTGTTGGCGAGCCTGCGCCACCTCGCGGCCCAGGGCTGTGACCTGCTCATCACCACCGGCGGCCTGGGCCCCACCGAGGACGACCTGACGGCCGACGTCGTCGGGCGCTACCAGCGGCGCGAGATGGTGCTCGACGAGGCGCTCGAGTCGCGCATCGCGGAGATCCTGCGCCCGTTGCTGCGGCGCTGGCCCGATCTGGACCCCGACGGCGTCCGCGCGGCCAACCGCAAGCAGGCGGTGATCCCCGCGGGGTCGACGGTGCTCGACCCGGTCGGGACGGCGCCCGGGCTCGTCGTGCCGCCGCCGGAGGGGGAGGACGGGCCCGGCGTGCTCGTGCTCCCGGGCCCTCCGCGCGAGCTGCAGCCCATGTGGGAGGCGGCGAAGGCGACGCCCGCGTTCCGGTCCGCCGTCGCCCGGGCGGTCTCCTACCGCCAGGGCATGCTGCGCCTCTTCGGCATTCCGGAGTCGGAGATCGCCGAGACCCTGCGGGTCGCGCGCCGGCGGGATGTCGCGCTGGAGCGCCTGGAGATCACGACGTGCCTGCGCCGCGGGGAGGTCGAGGTCGTAACGCGCTACGAGCCCGCCGACGCGGACGCCTACGAGGCGTGGGCGTCCGTCGTGCGTGAGCGCCATGCCGACACGCTCTTCTCCGAGGACGGCCGGCTGATCGACGAGCAGGTCGCCGATCTGCTGGCCGAAGCCGAGGAGACCATCGCGGTCGCCGAGTCGTGCACCGCCGGTCTGCTCTCCGCGCGGCTGACCGAGCGGCCGGGCTCGTCGGGCGCCGTGCTCGGCGGCTTCGTCGTGTACTCCGACGAAGCGAAGATCAAGCTCGTCGGCGTCGATCCCTCGCTCATCGAGACCCACGGCGCGGTGTCCGGCGAGGTCGCCGCCGCGTTGGCCGACGGGGCGCGCGAGCGCGTCGGCGCCGACGTCGGGGTGGGGATCACCGGCATCGCGGGGCCCGACGGGGGGACCGAGGCCAAGCCCGTGGGGCTCGTGTGGTTCGCGGTCAGCCACCGCGACGGCCGGCGCCTCGTGCGCAGCGTGCACCTGCCGGGCGGCCGCGCGGACATCCGCGACCGCTCGACCACGGTGGCCATGCACCTCGTCCGCCGGCTGTTGATCACCGACGTCGCCGAGGGTGCCCATGAGGGCGGCGTCGGGCTGCCCGCAGGCGAGGCCACGCGGCGCGCGTGAGCGCCCGGGCGCGCCTCTTCGTCGCTCTAGAAATGCCCGACGACGTACGCGCCGCGCTGGCCGCGTGGTGTGACCGGGCGGCCCCGGCGGCCGTGCGGCGGGTGCCGCAGGAGAACCTGCACGTGACCCTGGCCTTTCTCGGCGCACGAGCGGCGGGTGACGCCGAGACGATCGCCGGGCTGCTGCCCTCGCCGTCGCAGCGCGCCCTGCGG
>JACCQW010000147.1 GCA_013813955.1 Solirubrobacterales bacterium | reverse complement strand
CACGACCACGTCCGCCGTCACGGTCCTGCTGCTGGTTGGAGGGGCCTTCCATATCGGTGAGGTCGGCGCCGGCGAAGCCCTCGGGCATGATCTCGCCCTTGTTGATCCAGCACTTCACGCCGATGCGCCCGAACGTCGTCTTGGCCTCGAAGAAGCCGTAGTCGATGTCGGCGCGCAGCGTGTGCAGCGGCACGCGGCCGTCGGAGTAGCTCTCGGTGCGGGCCATCTCGGCGCCGCCCAGACGGCCGCCGACCTGGATCTTGCAGCCCTTGGCGCCCGAGCGCATGGCGCTCGTGAGCGCGCGCTTCATCGCACGGCGAAAGGCCACGCGATTCTGCAGCTGCTCGGCCACGGACTGCGCGACGAGCTTGGCGTCGAGCTCGGGGCGCTTGATCTCCAGGATGTTGACCTTGATCTGCTTGCGCGTGATGCGGTGCAGGTCCTTGCGCAGCGCATCGACCTCCGAGCCGGACTTGCCGATGACGATGCCCGGCCGCGCGGTGTGGATGTTGATCTCCACCTCGTTTGCGTCCTTGCGGATCGTGATGTCCGACAGCCCGGCGTGCGCGAGCTTGCCCTCGATGTGCTCCCGGATGCGGACGTCCTCGGCCAGGTAGTCCGCGAAGTGCCGCTCGTTGAACCAGTTGGACTTCCAGTCGTGGATGTACCCCACGCGCATCGATTCGGGGTGGACCTTCTGACCCATCTAGTTCCCATCCTTCGGCGTGAGCGTGATCGTGAGGTGACTGGTGCGCTTGAGGATCTTCGTCGCGCGGCCCATCGCCCGGGGGCGGAAGCGCTTGAGCGTCGGTCCCTCGTCGGCCTTTATCGCGACGATGCGCAGCTCGTCGCCGACGAGCTCGTGGTTGTGCTCGGCGTTGGCCACAGCCGATTCCAGCAGTTTGGCCCAGTCGCGCGCGACGTCGCGGTTGGCGTGGGCGAGGATGGCGCGCGCCTCGTCGACGGACTTGCCGCGGATGTGATCGCACACCAGGCGTGCCTTGCGCGCCGACGTGCGCACGTACTTGGCGTGCGCGTTGACCATCGGCGGGGCCCCCGACGTCTCACGGCGCGAGCGGCGCGGAGCGGCAGCCGGCGCGGCGGGCGCGTCGTTCTCCCCCGCGGGCCGGCGCCGCGGGCGCTTCGGCTTGGCCCTGGGCTGCTCGTCCTCGTCGGCCTGCGGCTCCTCCGCGACCGGCTCCTCGGCGGCCTTGGGCTTCTTGGCCTTCGGCTTGGCGACCGGCTCCTCGGCCACAGGGTCGTCGGCGACCGTCTCCCCGGCGGCCTTGGGCTTTTTGACCTTCGGCTTCCTGGCCTTGGGCTCCGCGGCCTTCGGCTTCTCGGCGACGGGCTCGGAGGCGCCCGTGTCCTCGGCCTTCTTGGCCGCCGGCTTCCTGCGGGCGCGCTTGCGCTTGGGCTTCTCCTCGGCGGCCTCCGCCGCAGCCTCGACCGCGGTCGCCTCGGTGGCGTCCTTGGCCTTGGCCTCGACCTCGGCCTTCTCGGCCTTCTCCGGCGTGCCCTTCTGCGGGTCCGAGGGCTTGCTCGGGCTCATCGGACCTTCCCGGTCCCGGCGTGGCCGCGGTACAGCCGCGTCGGCGCGAACTCGCCGAGCTTGTGACCGACCATGGACTCCGACACGAAGACGGGCACGTGCTTGCGGCCGTCGTGGACAGCGATCGTGTGCCCGACCATCTCGGGGAAGATCGTCGACGCGCGCGACCACGTCTTGACCATCTGCTTGGTGTTGGCGGCGTTCATGGCCTCGACGCGCGCCATCAGGCGCTCCTCGACCCACGGGCCCTTCTTGGACGAGCGGCTCATCGCTTCTTCCCTCGCTTGCGGCCACGGACGATGTAGCGGTCAGAGGCCTTGTTCTTCTTGCGGGTGCGGTAGCCCAGCGTGGGTACGCCCCACGGGGTCACGGGGTGGCGGCCCGGCGTGGTCGAGCCCTCGCCGCCGCCGTGCGGATGGTCGACGGGGTTCATCGCCGTGCCGCGGGTCTGGGGGCGCACGCCCATGTGGCGCTTGCGCCCCGCCTTGCCGATCTTGATGTTCTGGTGGTCGGCGTTGCCGATCGCGCCCACGGTGGCGCGGCACGCGTCGCGCACCAGGCGCATCTCGCCGGAGGGCAGGCGCACGGTCGCCATGCCGGCATCCTTGGCCATGAGCTGGATCGACGTCCCGGCCGAGCGACCCAGCTGGCCGCCGCGGCCGGGCTGCAGCTCGACGTTGTGGATCACGGTGCCGACGGGCATGCGGCGCAGCGCCAGGCAGTTGCCCGCCGAGATCTCGGCCGTGTCGCCGGAGGAGACGGTCATGCCGACCCGCAGCCGCGCCGGGGCCAGGATGTAGGCCTTCTCGCCGTCGGCGTAGTGAAGCAGCGCGATATAGGCCGACCGGTTGGGGTCGTACTCGATCGCCGCCACCCGGGCCGGGACCCCGTCCTTGCGGCGCTTGAAGTCGATCTTGCGGTACAGGCGCTTGGCTCCGCCGCCGCGGTGGCGGGCGGTCTTGCGCCCGCGGGCGTTGCGCCCGCCGGACTTCGTCAGGCCCTCGACGAGGGTCTTCTCCGGCCTGTCCTTCGTGATCTCCGCGAAGTCCGCGTAGGTCGAGAAGCGCCGGCCGGGGCTGGTGGGCTTGGGCTTGCGGATCGGCATGCGTGCCCCTAGCCCTCGAGGCCCTCGAGGCCCTGGAAGATCGGGATCGAATCGCCGGCGCGCACCTGCACGATGGCCTTCTTCCACTGGCGCGTACGGCCGCTGATGAGCCCGCGCCGCTTGGGCTTGGACTTCACGCTCATCGTGCGCACCTCGAGCACGTGCACGTCGAAGAGCGATTCGATCGCCTGACGGATCTGGGTCTTGTGCGCGTCGGGATGAACGCGGAAGGTGTACTTGTCGGCCGCCGCGAGCACGTAGGACTTCTCGGACACGACCGGGCGGATGATGACCTGTGAGTGGTCCATCAGGCCGGTCCCTTCCCGGTCGCCTCGGGCGCAGCACGCGCGGCATCGCCCTTGGCGCGGGCGGTCAGCGCGTCGAGCGCCTCCTGCGTGCAGATCACGGCCGCGGCGCCGATGATGTCGGCCACCCCCACCATCTGCGCGGGCAGGACCGAGACGCGGCTGAGGTTGCGGAAGGACAGCGCAACGCGCTCCTGCTCGTCGGAGAGCACGACGAGGGCCGGCGTGGGCGGGTGCGGCGACTTCCAGTCCGCCAGCAGCTTCGCCGCCGCCCTGGTCGCGGGTGTGTCGAACGCGGCCGGGTCGAACACGGCCAGCGATCCGCGGTCGGCGTGCACCGACAGCGCGCTGCGCAGCGCGGCGCGGCGCTCCTTGCGGTTGACCTTGAACGTGTAGTGGCGCGGCGAGGGGCCGAAGATCGTGCCACCGCCGGTCCAGATCGGGGAGCGGCTGGAGCCCGCACGGGCGCGGCCGGTGCCCTTCTGGCGCCAGGGCTTCGCGCCGCCGCCGCGCACATTCCCGCGGGTCTTGGTGGCGTGCGTACCCTGCCGGCGGGCGTTGAGCTCGGCGCGGACCGACTCGTGCACGAGCGCACGGTTGAACGCCGCGCCGAAGGCGACGTCGTCGAGCTTGGCCTTCTTGGAGCCGCCGAGGATCGGAGCGTCAGGCATCCGTGCGCACCTCCACGAAGCCGTTGCGCGGGCCCGGCACCGAGCCGCGCAGGAGCATCAGGTTCTGCCCGGCGTCGAGCTGCACGATGGTCAGGCCCTTCTGAGTGACGCGCTTGTTGCCCATCTGGCCCGGCCCGCGGATGCCCTTGAACACGCGCGAGGGGGTGGCCGACGCGCCGATCGAGCCCGGGGCACGGACGTTGTGCGAGCCGTGGGACTTCGGGCCGGAGGCGTAGTTGTGGCGCTTGATCGTGCCCTGGAAGCCCTTGCCCTTGGAGATGCCGGAGACCTTCACCGTCTGTCCGACCTTGAAGGCCTCGACGGTGACCGTCTCGCCCACCTGCAGCTCGCCGGCCTCGTCGCGGAACTCCGTGACGTGGCGCATCGGCGGCGCGCCGGCCTTCTTGAGGTGGCCGAGCTCGGGCTTGGTGAGGTGCTTCTCCTTGCTCGCGCCGAAGGCGAGCTGGACCGCCTCGTAGCCGTCGCGCTCGTGCGTGCGGATGCCGGTGACCGGACAGGGGCCCGCCTCGAGCACGGTCACGCGCTCGACGTGGCCGTCCTCCCCGAACAGCTGCGTCATCCCGAGCTTCTTGGCGAGGATCGCGGGCATCGGGTCACGTAGCGAGGCGGATCTCGATGTCCACCCCGGCCGGCAGATGGTCGAGGCGCTGCAGCGAGTCGACCGTCTTGGGCGTCGGCTGGTGGATGTCGATCAGGCGCTTGTGGGTGCGGATCTCGAAGTGCTCGCGCGAGTCCTTGTCCTTGAACGGCGACCGGATCACGCAGTAGACGTTCTTCTCGGTCGGCAGCGGCACGGGACCGGAGACGCTCGCGCCGGTGCGCGTCGCCGTCTCGACGATCTCCTTGGCCGCCGTCTCGATGGCCGAGTGGTCGTATGCCTTCAGGCGGATGCGGATCTTGTTCTGGGTGGGTGTGGCCATGGTGATGTGGGCGTCAGAAGGGGCGGGTCCCGATGTTCCGGGGCCCGCCCCCTGAAGACTCGTGTGAGTCCGGCGCTCTCCTTACTCGACGATCTCGGTCACGACGCCGGAGCCGACCGTGCGGCCGCCCTCGCGGATGGCGAAGCGCAGGCCGGAGTCCATGGCGATCGGCTGGATGAGATCGATCTCCATCTGGACGTTGTCGCCGGGCATGACCATCTCGACGCCCTCGGGCAGCTGGGCCGATCCGGTCACGTCCGTCGTGCGGAAGTAGAACTGCGGCCGGTAGCCGGTGAAGAACGGGGTGTGACGCCCGCCCTCCTCCTTCTTCAGCACGTAGACCTCGGACTTGAACTTGGTGTGCGGCGTGATCGACTTGGGCTTGCACAGCACCTGGCCACGCTGGATCTCCTCGCGCTTGGTGCCGCGCAGGAGGCAGCCGACGTTGTCGCCGGCCTGGCCCTGGTCGAGGATCTTGCGGAACATCTCCACGCCGGTGACCACCGTCGAGCTGGAGTCGGTGATGCCGACGATCTCGATGGTGTCGCCGGTGTTGACGACGCCCTGCTCGATGCGACCGGTGGCGACGGTGCCGCGGCCGGTGATCGAGAAGACGTCCTCGACCGGCATCAGGAACGGCTTGTCCAGGTCGCGGACGGGCTCGGGGATGTAGGAGTCCAGCGCCGCGGCGAGCTCGACGATCTTGGCCTTGGCGTCCTCGTCGCCCTCCAGCGCCTTGAGCGCCGAGCCCGTGATGAACGGGATGTCGTCGCCGGGGAAGTCGTACAGGCTCAGCAGCTCTCGGACCTCCATCTCGACGAGCTCGAGCAGCTCCTCGTCATCGACCATGTCGGCCTTGTTGAGGAACACGACGATGTAGGGCACGCCCACCTGGCGGGCGAGCAGGATGTGCTCGCGCGTCTGCGGCATGGGGCCGTCGGCCGCGGACACGACGAGGATCGCCCCGTCCATCTGCGCGGCGCCGGTGATCATGTTCTTGATGTAGTCGGCGTGTCCCGGACAGTCCACGTGCGCGTAGTGACGGTTGTCCGTCTGGTACTCGACGTGGGAGGTCGCAATCGTGATGCCGCGCTCGCGTTCTTCGGGAGCGTTGTCGATTTCACCATAGGATTTCGCGACCGCGCCGCCGGATTTGGCGAGCACGGTGGTGATGGCCGCCGTCAAGGAGGTCTTGCCATGGTCCACGTGACCGATGG
>JACCQW010000128.1 GCA_013813955.1 Solirubrobacterales bacterium | reverse complement strand
GGCGGGGACCGGGCGCTTCGCGTTCAGCCACCGCCTCGACCGCCCCGGCACGCTGACCGTGCGCGTGGAGGTCGCCGGCGTGCAGGGCGCTGCGCACGCGCTGAAGGTGCTGCCGGGGCGCGTGGGGCGCGGCAGCGGGCGCACGTCGGTGGATCTGCTGCAGCAGCGCCTGCGCGCGATGGGCTACGTCGTCGGGCGCCGCGGGCGCTACGACGCGCGGACCGCCCGCGCGGTGCTGGCCTTCCGCAAGGTCACCGGCATGGCGCGCACGAGCAGGGCCAGCGGTGCCGTCATGCGGCGCATCGCGCGGGGCGGGGGCAGCTTCCGCGTGCGCCGTCCCGGCCTGGGGCGCCACATCGAGGCCGATCTGTCGCGCCAGGTCATCGCGCTGATCGACCGCGGCCGCGTGCAGCGCATCTACCCGACGTCCACCGGCGCGCCCTCCACGCGGACCATCCGGGGGTCCTTCCGCGTCTACCGCAAGGACGCGGGGACCAACGCCCTGGGCATGGTGCACTCGAGCTACTTCATCCGTGGCTATGCGATCCACGGCTTCAGCTCCGTGCCCATCTACCCGGCCAGCCACGGCTGCCTGCGCGTGCCGATCCCCGATGCGCTGTCGCTGTTTCGCTGGGTGCGCCGCGGGACCCCCGTCGTCGTCTACGCCTGAGCGCCAGCCCGTCAGCCGCGCCCGCGCATGAAGCGCGCGAGGTAGGCCAGCAGGAGCCCGTAGACCGCCAGCCCGAGCAGCGCGGGGATCCCGCGCTGGGCCCAGCGGTCGCCGGAGTCGACCAGGCCCGCGAAGGGCTTGAGCAGCACGTCGTTGGCATCGTCGACCCACTCCCGCGCGACGCCCGAGCGCCGCTCGCGCTCGCGCTCGCCGGCCGCGCTGGGATCGGCCGTCTCGAAGCCCGCCAGCCTGCCGCGCTGACCGTCGGAGGCCTGGCCCATCTCGTCGACCGCGAACAGGCCGAAGCCGACCGTCACCACGAGGCTGAGGGCGATCGCAATCGTCCGGAGTGGGCGTTCGAGCACAGGGCTAAGGTACGGGGCCGATGAGCGCCACTCGACGCCTGATCGAGCAGCTGCGCGAGCACGCGCTCGTGATCGGCGAGGTCACGCTGACCAGCGGCGCGACCGCCGGGTACTACGTCGATGCCAAGCGCGCGATCCTCCGCCCGGCGGGCTTCACGGCCCTCGGCGAGCTGGTGGCCGAGCGCGCCCGCGCCTGGGACGCGACCGCGGTGGGCGGGATGACCATGGGCGCAGATCCAGTCGCCTGCTCGGCGCTGGCCGCGGGTGCGGACGTCAAGGTGTTCTTCGTGCGCAAGGAGGTCAAGCAGCACGGGCTGGCCCGCCTCGTCGAGGGCCCGCTGCTGGAGCCCGAGGACCGCTGCCTGGTCGTGGAGGACGTGGTCAGCACCGGCGGCTCGACACTGCAGGCGATCGCGGCGCTGCGCGCGGGCGGCCACGAGATCTGCGGCGTGGTCAGCGTGCTCGACCGCCTGGCGGGCGGAGGCGATCGCATCGCGGAGGCCGCCGGCGCGCCCTACGAGGCACTCACCACGATCGACGACGTCCACCCCGGGCGAACCGACCGCTAGACCGCGGCCGGGCGCGGGGTCGCTCACCCGTTTGCGCGCCTGGCCGGGGGTCCTGCTGGGTCGACTCCTGGGCGCTGTCCTTCGTCTGCTGGGCCCGCTCCTGGCCGCCCTGCTGAACGGTGTCCTTGGTGTGCATGCGGTCACAGAGGGGATGCGAACGGCGCTCACCGGGCAAGACTGGTCGCGGCAGGAAACCATCCAGAGGAGCATCACCTTGACCAATCCAGAGGTCCCTGAGCAGACGGCGGGCGGGCCGCTCGGCAAGCTCGCCGGCAAGACCAAGGAGGTCGCCGGCTCCGCGCTGGGCAACGAGGAGCTGGCCCGGGAGGGCCGGCTGCAGCAGGCCCAGGTCGACGCGGACGCCGACGCCCGGCGCGAGGCCGCCGAGGCGCGCGTGCACGAGGAGCGCAGCGAGCTCGAGAGCCAGAAGGCCGAGACCGAGCTCGAGCGCGAGCGCCTGCAGACCGAGCTCGCCGCCAAGGAGCGCGAGGAGAACATCGAGCGTGAGCGTCGCGAGGCCGAGCGCGGCGCCGAGGCACAGGCCCGCCAGGAGAAGGCATCCGCCGAGGCCGACCGCAGCGCCGGTGAGGCCGCGGCCGCGGCCGCCGAGCAGCGTGCCGAGACCGAGCGGGTCGCCCGCGCCCGGGAGACCACGCGACTCGAGCAGGAGGCGCAACTGGCCGAGGCCCGCGCCGCCGCCATCGACCCCGAGGAGAAGACATGAGCCTTCGCACGATCCCCAGAGCAGCCGTCGGCGGGTCCCTGAAGGTGCTGCGCTGGCCGCTGGACACCACGCTGCGGCTCTTCGGCCGCAAGGCGAACGGCACCGCGTCGGGCGCGTCGCTGGCGGT
>JACCQW010000188.1 GCA_013813955.1 Solirubrobacterales bacterium | reverse complement strand
GGCGCGGTCTACGCGGAGGCCGACCGCCTCGGCCTCACCCGCGGCGCGGGCGCCCTCGCCGCCGCGCTCGCACGCGTGGCGGGCGCCTCGCAGGAGGAGCTCCTCACCGCGGGCCTCGTGCACAACGACCTCCAGGACGCCGCCCGCTCCCTGTGCCCCGGCGTCGACGACGCGCTGGACGCCCTGCGCGCCACGGGCGCCGGCCACGCGCTCGTCTCCGGCTCGGGCCCCACCTGCGTAGGCCTCTTCAGCGACCTCGAGGAAGCCCGCGACGCCGCGCGGCAGCTCGCCGCCCGCCGCCCGGCGCCCATCCTCACTGCGACCGTGCCCGCCGGGAGCGGCGCGGTGCGCCCGGCGCCGTGAAGCTCGTCCCGCTGCTGGTCGCCGCCGCGCTCCTGGTGGCCGCGGTCGTTCGCCGCCGGCGGCTGACCCCGACCAAGCTGGCCGCGG
The DNA here is from genome assembly GCA_013813955.1 of Solirubrobacterales bacterium. Classification (GTDB taxonomy): domain Bacteria; phylum Actinomycetota; class Thermoleophilia; order Solirubrobacterales; family Solirubrobacteraceae; genus CADCVQ01. The sequence continues at coordinate 7,779 of JACCQW010000188.1, read as the reverse complement.
GCGCCGTGATCCTCGCGGGCCTGCTGCTCTACGGCACCGGCGTCGTGCAGCCGCCCAACCTCAAGGACCTCATCGCCGGCATCGGCTCCACGCTGGGCCCGTACACATACGTGTTCGTGGGCGTCGCCGCGTTTCTGGAGACCGGCGCGTTCGTCGGCCTGATCGCCCCCGGGGAGACGACCGTGATCGTCGGCGGGGTGATCGCCGGCCAGGGCGAGATCGACATCGTCTGGCTGATCGCGATCGTCTGGGCGTGCGCGGTGGCCGGGGACACCGCATCGTTCTTCCTCGGCCGGCGCCTGGGGCGCGAGTTCCTGCTCGCGCACGGTCCCCGTGTCCGCATCACGCGAGAGCGCTTGGAGCATGTCGAGCGCTTCTTCGAGCACCACGGCGGAAAGACGATCCTCATCGGGCGCTTCGTCGGGCTCGTCCGCGCGGTGGCGCCGTTCATCGCCGGCGCCTCGAAGATGCGCTACCGGCGCTTCGCGCCCTACGACATCCTCGGGGCGGGGCTCTGGGGCACGACGTTCTGCGTGCTGGGGTACGTGTTCTGGCAGAGCTTCGACCAGGTGGCCGACTACGCGGGCAAGGGCGCGTTCGCGCTGGGGACCGTCATCCTCCTGGTGGCCGGCTCCGTCGCCGGCTATCGCCGCCTGCGCCACGAGCAGGGGCGCGCCCGGGCACGTGCTTGGCTGCACACCCAGGCGCAGCGCCCGCTCCTGCGCCCGGCCGCGCGGGTCCTACGGCCGCTGGTCTTCAGCGTCGCGATCCCCGCCTGGGAGCGCGCGCGGCGACCGCTGCGCTTCACCTCGGAGCGCTTCACGCCAGGCGAGCTGGGGCTCGAGCTGACCTCGCTCGTGGCGATCGCCGCCGTGGGGGCGTTCGCCACGGTTGCGCTGGCGCTCGAGCTGGGCGCCGCGACGCCGTACACCCTCGGCGACCTGCGCGCGCTCGAGCTGGCGGGCGACGTGCGATCGGGCCCGCTCGACGACGTCGCGCGCGCGGTCGCCCAGCTCGGCAGCGGGCCGGCTGTCTACGTGCTCGTCGGCCTCGCTGCCGTCGTGATCGCCGCGCGCGGCCGGGCGATCGAGGCAGCGGTGCTCGTCGCCGGCCTGCTGGCGACGACGATCGTGCTGCACGTGCTCAAGGGCGCGGAGGAGCGCGTGCGCCCGGCCGGGGCGCTCGTGGAGACGTCGTCGTCGAGCTTTCCGTCCGGCCACGCGGCGTACGCCGTCGCGTGGGTCGCGGTCGCGATCGCGCTCGCTCGGGCGGTGCCGTCGGCGGCCGGCCGTGTCGCGGTGGTGGGCGGCGCCGTGCTCGTCGCCGTGGCGATCGGGGCGACGCGTGTCTACCTGCGCGCGCACTTCGTCTCCGACGTAGTCGCGGGGTGGGGGATGGCCGCCGCGGTGTTCGCGCTGTGTGCGATCGCGGGGCTGGTCGTCGCCCATCTGCGTCAGACTTCGCGGTCATGACCAACGAGGCGGTCACCTACCTCGTCGGCGCGTGCTGCGGCGTCTTTGCACTCGCGGCGTTCATCGCCTTCATCGTCGTCCCGGCCTGGACGTCGTACAGCAAGGTGTGGGAGCGCCTCGCCGCGACGTTCTTGACGCTCTACGTGCTGGCGGCACTGCTGCTCGCCGGCACCGCCGCGGGCGCGGCGATCGCCTACTACTGGGACCGCATCGCGGCGTAGCGGTGGGCGTGACCAGCCCTGCGGACAGGACGACGGCCGGGCTCGATCTCAGCGCGCTGGACGCGATCACCGAGGCGGTCGCGTCGGGCGCCGGACTGCCCGAGGTCGTCCGCGCCGCGGCCCGTGCGCTGGACGCGAGCCTCGTGCTGCTGGACCGCTCGGGCTCGGTGCTCGCCGTTGCGGCCCGCTCGCCCGCCGACGAGCGCTCGCTGCTCGACGGCGCCGCCGGCGTGGAGATGCTCGAGCTGCGCGTCGCCGATGCACTCGTGGGGCAGCTGCGCATGCGCGGGCGGTCGATCCCGTCGCCGCCCACCCCCGCGCTCGTGCGCCTGGTCACGACCCTCGTGGCCTCCGAGGCGGAGCGGGTGCGCGCCCCGGCCCGCGCGTCGCAGGAGGCGAGCACCGCCTTCCTGCACGCCATGCTCGCCGGCGCGCCCGCCGATCGTGACGAGCTCGTCGCCCGCGCGGCCGAGCTCGGGGTCGACATCGAGGGGGGTGGCAGCGTGGTCGTGGCCCGCGCCCACGCTCACGTCCCCACCGAGGACGGCTGGCGCAACCGCGTGCTGGCCGCCGCCGAGCGCGGCGCGCGTGCCGTCACGGGCTCGGCCATCGCCGCGAGTCCGGCGCACGAGAGCTCCGCCGCGGAGGTCGTCGTGCTCGTGCCCGGCGGCGACGAGGACCTGGCCAGCCGCGCCGCCGACGCGGTGCTGCGCGAGCTGCAGTCCGGCCTGCCGGGCCACTCGTTCGCACTGGGCCGCAGCCGTGTGGCGGCCGATCCGCTTGACCTGCACCGGGCGGGCAGCGAGGCACTGCTGGCCGCCAACGTCGCCGAGGGCGATCCCGAGCGCCCGCTGCTGGCCTTCGAGCAGACCGGGGCCTACCGGCTGCTGCTGTCGGCGATGAGCGAGGACCCGGGCGAGCTACAGCGCTTCTACGCCGAGACCGTCGAGCCGCTCGTGGCCTATGACGAGCAGTACGAGACCGACCTCATGCGCACGGTCGAGGCGTTCCTCGACAACGACGGCAACGTCGCGGGGACCGCGCAGAAGCTCTTCACCCACCGCCACACGATCCGATATCGCCTGGAGCGCGTCCGCGAGCTCTCGGGCCTGGACGTGGGCTCGACCGACGGGCGCGAGAAGCTCTCGCTCGGGCTCAAGGCGATGCGCGTGCTCGGCGTGGCCGCACCCGCCGGGCCGGCCACCGAGCCCGGCACCGGCGCCGGCCGCGTTCCACGGCCCTAGGTCGGGCTGCGCGCCGTCTAGGATCCCGCGCCATGCGCATCGGGATCCTCACCGGGTCGGGCACCTACGCCCTGCCCGGCATCGAAGCCGACGCGCCGGCCGAGATGGTAAGGACGCGCTTCGGCGCGGCGCCGGTGACCGCCGGGCGCTTCGCGGGGGTCGACGTGCTGCACGTCTCGCGTCACCGCGAGGGGCACGAACTGCTCTCCAGCCAGGTCACACACCGCGCGAACATCGCTGCGCTGAAGGCGCTGGGCGCCGACGCGATCCTCGCGGTGACGGTGTGCGGCGCGCTGGACCGGGACATCGAGCTGGGCACGCTGCTCGTGTTCGACGACCTGCACTTCCTGGCCAACCGCCTGCCCGACGGCTCGATCTGCACGCTCTACAGCGAGCCGGGGGAGACCGGGCGCGGGCACTGGATCTACGACCGCCCGTTCTCGCAGTCGCTGCGCGCGGCGCTGCTGGCCGGCGCGCGCGAGGCGGGCCACGCCGTGCGCGACGGCGGCTGCTACGGGCATGTCGACGGCCCGCGGTTCAACACCCGTGCGGAGATCCGGATGCTGCAGGGCTGCGGCGTCACCGCGGTCAGCCAGACCGCCGGCCCCGAGACCGTGCTCAGCGGCGAGGCCGAGATCCCCTACGCGCTGCTCGGCTACGCGACGGACTACGCCAACGGCGTGCCCGCCGAGCCGACCCCTGTCGAGGAGCTCATCCGCCTGATCGGCGCCAGCGGCGAGACGTTCGCGAGCACGCTGGCGGCCGCCGTACCCCGGGTCGACGGCGACGCGCTGGCGCCGGTCGGAACCCACTTCCGCTTCGACTGATCGGCCCGGCGCGGTGGAGCCGGCGGAATGACTGGGGAGCCAGGATTCGAACCCGGTCCGCGGGGGCCAAGGCCCCGAGTGCTCGCCAGTTACACCACTCCCCATCGACCTGGAATCGTACCCGGGCAGCCGCGCGCCTAGGATGCGCCCATGGCTGCTCCCACCGTCGTGATCCTCGCCGCCGGGCAGGGGACCCGGATGCGCTCCAAGCTGCCGAAGATGCTCCACGAGCTGTGCGGGCGCCCGCTGGTCGCGTGGCCGATCGCGGCGGCGCTGCAGGCCGGCGCGGCGAAGGTCGTCGTCGTGGACTCCCCGGCGAACGCGCTCGCCGAGCACCTGCCGGCCGCCGTCACCCGCGTGGTCCAGCCCCAGGCCGACGGCACCGGTGGAGCGGTCCGCGCGGCGGCGCCCGCGATCGATCCCGGCGCGCCGGTCCTCGTCCTCCCCGGCGACGTCCCGCTCGTGACCGCCGAGCTTCTCGCCGAGCTGCTGGCCGGGCACGCGGGCCGAGGCGCCGCCGCCACCATGGCCACGATGGTCCTCGAGGACCCCGCCGGCTACGGGCGCGTGGTCCGCGACCCGGAGGGCGGCGTGCAACGCGTCGTGGAGACCAAGGCAGGCGGTGACGCGACCGCCGACGAGCTGGCCATCGCCGAGGTCAACACCGCCATCTTCGCCTTCGACGGCGCCGCGCTGCTCGCCGCGCTGGAGGGGCTGCGCGACGACAACGCCCAGGGCGAGCTGTACCTCCCCGACGTCCTGCCTTCCCTGCGCGCGGCCGGCCACGCCGTGGCCGCGCACCGCATCGACCCTGTGTACGCCCTCGGCGTGAACGACCGCGCCCAGCTCGCCGTCGTCCGCGCGATCGCCCAGGCGCGTATCCACGACCACCACGGCCGCGCGGGGGTCACGATCGTCGACCCCGCCTCGACGCTGGTCGACGCCGGCGTCACGCTCGGCCCGGACACTGTCGTCGAGCCCTCGTCCTACCTGCGCGGCGCCACGACCGCGGGCGCGGGCTGTCGCATCGGCCCGCTCACGACGCTCATCGACACGAGGCTGGGCGAAGAGGTCACCGTGCCGCACTCCTACCTCGTCGGCTGCGAGGTGCGCGACGGCGCGACGGTGGGCCCGTTCGCCTACCTGCGCCCCGGCGCCCTGCTGCGCGAGGGGTCGAAGGCCGGCACCTTCGTCGAGATCAAGAACTCCGACATCGGGGCCCGCGCCAAGGTCCCGCACCTCTCCTACATCGGCGACGCCGACGTGGGCGAGGGCACGAACCTCGGTGCCGCGACGATCACCGCCAACTACGACGGCACGAGCAAGCACCGTACGACGATCGGCGCCGGCGTGCGCACGGGCGTGGACACCACGCTCGTCGCCCCGGTGACCCTCGGCGACGAGGCCTACACCGCCGCGAACTCGGCTATCACCAAGGACGTCCCGCCCGGCGCCCTGGGCGTCGCCCGCGAGCGCCAGGTCAACCTCGAGGGCTACGCCGACCGCAAGCGCCGCGGGGCCGACTAGACTCGGGGAGCGATGAGCGCGGTCCAGACGCAGCCGTTGCCGTCGACACGCCTGGAGTTCGGCTACGACAAGCACCTCATGCTGTTCTCCGGGCGCGCGAACCCGGAGCTGGCCGCGAAGATCGCCGCCAAGCTTGGCGTCGACCTGGGCCCCGTGACGCTGAAGACGTTCTCCAACGGCGAGGTCTACTGCCGCTACGACGAGTCGATCCGCGGCGCCGACGTCTTCATCGTCCAGCCCACGTGCGGCAACGCGGAGACCGGCGTGAGCCCCAACGACGCGCTCATGGAGCTCATGTTCATGATCGACGCTGCCGTGGGGGCCAGCGCGCACCGCGTCATCGCCGTAACGCCGTGGTTCGGCTACAGCCGCCAGGACAAGAAGTCCGCCCCGCGCGAGCCGATCTCCTCACGCCTGGTCGCTCGGATGCTCGAGCGCGCGGGCGCCGACCGCGTGCTGACGATGGACCTGCACGCGGGTCAGATCCAGGGCTTCTTCTCCAAGCCCGTCGATCACATGACCGGCCTGTTCATGCTCACGCAGTACTTCTCCGACCTCGGGCTGGCCGACCTGGTCGTCGTGGCGCCGGACGTCGGGCGCGCCAAGCTCAACCAGAAGTTCGCCGAGAAGGTCGGCGCCGAGCTGGCGATCCTGACCAAGGAGCGTCCCGCCCACCAGGTCGCCGAGATCGGCTACGTGATCGGCAACGTCAAGGGCAAGACCGCGGTGATCGTCGATGACATGATCGACACCGCCGGCACCCTGAAGGCCGCCGCGCTCACCGTCCTGGACGCGGGCGCCACGCGCGTCTACGCCGCCGCCACGCACCCGGTGCTCAGCGGCAACGCCTACGAGAATCTCGTGGCGGCGGGCTTCGAGCAGATCGTGGTCACCGACACGATCCCCCTGCGTCCCGGCGCGCCTGACAACCTGCGCGTGCTCTCCTGCGCCGACCTGCTGACCGACTCGATCCGCCGCATCTTCACCGACGACTCGGTGAGCGAGGTCTTCGGTGGCGAGAACCAGCTCTTCTGACGTCGTGGACAAATCGCGAGCCCCTGGCGGCCGACTTTGTCCCACCGCGCCCCGGCTGGCAGATGCTGCTCTGGCTCAACACGATCTGCCCGGCCGGCGCGCCGACCGTCCAGATCCCCGGGAAGGGCATCGGCCTGCCCCTACTGCGTGACGCCTCGATCGAGATGCCGCCCGCCCACGAGCGCCGGCCCCGGACCCGCTCACCTCGCATCGGAGGCGCGCTGTACGCTGTGGCACATCGAAGCCGCGTATCTGCGCGACCTTGAAGGTCTGACCTCGCTCGAGCTCGCCGAGGCCATCGAGGCGGGGGATTTCTCAGAGCAGGACGGCCGCGGCCGGTCGAGGACGTCCGACCGATGGGTGAAGCACGGCCGCGAGCTGCTGCACGAGCTCGGCGCGTGGCCCTGGGCCGTGGTGGATGGCGGCAAGCTGCCCCGGGACTGGCGCACGGACGAGCGGATCACGCTGGCGCTCGCCTCGTGGCACAGGATCGAGTGGGGGCGGGCCGCGCGCCAGTTGCGCGCCAGTCGCCCCCCCGATCAGATCGCCGTAGACCTAGGCCGTTAGCCGCTCCCGCTGCGTGCGCCGCCGGCAGGACTCGCTGCAGTAGCGTGCGTTCGGCACGCGTCCGGCCGCTTAGGTTCGGCAAGCTGCGTCGCATCCGCCTCGCGGCAGAATCGACATTCTGCCGCCGGGAGGGGCCGCGAGGAATCGGCAACCCACCCGGCATATTCTGCGTTTCTCAATCGCTGGGGTTTTCTGTGGACGTTCAGTTCGGCAACGAGCAGCGAGGCATCCAGAGCGCGACTGCTCTGGATGCAGTCCTCACGGAGGCGGCCGGACACCCGGCGCTGGTCTTTTTGGTCGGAGACGGCGGCACCCTGGCGGTCGGCGTCGGACACCCAACCCATGCCGTGCTGCTCTTCTACAACCCGAAGGCGGGAGGGCCGCCGTTGCACGGCGTTGGAGATTCAACAGCCGACTCCTCTGCTGAGTTGCAGCCACCCTTGACGTTCAACGGCCGAATGTTCTTCGACCGATGTGCCCTGCCAGCGCACCAAGCGCGCCGCGCTGCCCAATTCTTTTTTGAGTCCGGCGGCGGGCTGCTGGACTCCATCGTGTGGGAACCAGAGCCGACCGTCATGACCAGCTGACGACCGCCGAGCCGGGTTCTTTGGCGTCGGTACGGAGGCTGATCCTTCCGCCTGAAAGCAGGTGCCGCCGGGACGTCTTTGTGAGGCGCGGGAGCGGCCTGTCCGCTCGGTGCGCTTGAAAGAAGCCGGGGCGACCCGGGGGCAGGCTTTGAGTCGTCGCGATCGTCGGGTGGCGGTAGGGTCAGCGCATGGCCTCGGGACGCTCCGTTATGACCGTCGGGTCTTTCGGGCGCCTCGCCTACGGACTCGCGGCAATGTTCGCACCACGGTTCATGGCTGGCCGCTATGCGCCAGCCGAA
>JACCQW010000117.1 GCA_013813955.1 Solirubrobacterales bacterium | reverse complement strand
ATCTTGCCCTGGCCGCGGCGCGCGGCCAGGCGGCCGGCCACGCGGTGGCGCGCCTGCGTCTGCTCCCCGTCGGCCAGGTCCTCGTGGGCGGCCCGGACCGCGGCGACCGGCTCGACGCCCGCGAAGGCGTGAGGGAAGGGGTCGATGCCGTCGGCGCGCAGGCGGTCGAGCTTCGCGCGCCGGACGGCGAGCAGCTCGTCCTCCACTAATCAGAGCCCGACGTCGATCTTGGTGATCTTGAGCTTGAGCTTCTTGCCGTTGGGCAGCGCGACGCTGACGATGTCGTTGCGCTTGTGGCCCAGCAGGGCCTTGCCCACGGGCGACTCGTTGGACAGCCGCTCGGGCGGCTTGGCCTCCGAGGAGCCCACGATCGTGAACTTCTGGCTCTGGCCGGTCTGCTCGTTCTTGACGTTGACGATCGAGCCGACCATCACCTCGTCGGTGGAGACGTCGGAGGCGTCGATCACCGTGGCCGAGCGCAGCTTCTCCTCGACCTGCGCGATGCGCGCCTCGAGCATCGCCTGCTCGTTCTTGGCGTCGTCGTACTCGGAGTTCTCGGTGATGTCGCCGAACTCGCGCGCCTCCTTGATGCGCTGGGCCACCTCGCGGCGCTTCTGACCCTGCAGGTAGACGAGCTCCTCCTTGAGCTTCTCGAGTCCTTCGGCGGTGAGGATGACGTCCTTGGGCATGGGCAACCTGAGATAGAAAAACCCCGCCGGAGAGCGGGGAAGGGGCGGCAGCAGGCGGTCGAGCGACGCAGGAGGATAGCACCGCGTCAAGCGGCGGCCGCGAGCTCGCCGCGACCGGCGAGGACGGCGCGCGCCTGGGCCACCGAGTCGGTGCCCTGCAGCGCCGCCTGCAGCGCCTTGCCGCCGCCGAGCCCCTCGACGTACCAGGGATAGAACTTGCGCAGGTAGCGGCCCGCGCGCCGCTCGCCGAGGTGCTCGACCGCTCGATCCATGACCCAGTGCAGCTCCGCGAGGACCTCGCCAGAGGTGGGGCCCTCCCCGCGCGTGCCGAGCAGCTGGGAGAACAGCCATGGGTTGCCCAGCGCGCCGCGGGCGAGCATGACCGCCTCGCAGTCGGTGAAGTCAAACGCGTCGCGGATCCACCCGGGCTCGTTCATCCCGCCGCTGAGGATGACCGGCACGGGCAGGGCGCGCACGAGCTCGCGCGCGAGCTCGAGGTCGGGCGCGCCCTTGTGGTGCACCTCGGCCGAGCGCGGATGAAACGTGATGGCGGCCACGCCGGCCTCGGCGACGAGCCGCTGGGCGAGCGCGACGCCCTCACTGTCGCCGTCGCGCCGGCTCGAGCGCAGCTTGACGGTCACCGGCAGCCCCGAGCCCTCGCCCGCCGCGCGCGCGACCGCCACCGCGGTGTCGGGGTCCGACAGCAGCGCCGCGCCGGCGCCGGTCTTGCAGACCTTGGGCACGGGGCAGCCCATGTTGAGGTCGATGAGGTCGGCGCCCGCTCGCGCCACGCGCGCCGCCGCGGAGCGCATGACGTCGGGGTCCTGGCCGAACAGCTGGATCGCCACCGGCCCGCCCGCGCGCTCGGCCTGCTCGATGCGCAGCATCTCGGTGCACGTCTTCTCGTTGTCGTGGTGCACGCCGAAGCTCGACACCATCTCCGAGAACGCCAGCCCCGCCCCGTAGCGCTTGGCCTGCAGGCGCACGAACCAGTTGCCGATCCCGGCCAGCGGCGCGAGCACGACGCGGTTGGGGACGCGCAGGCCCCCGAGGGTCCAGGGGTCGGTGAGCGAGCGCGCGGCGGGGGGCGGGTCAGACGTTGCGCTCATGCAACAACCGTAGCCCGGTCAGCGTCAGCAGGTCGTCGGTCTCGTCGACGAGCTCGGTGAAGGGGACGATCGCGCCGGCCAGCCCGCCGGTGGCGATGACGTCGGTCTCCTCCCCCAGTTCGTCGAGCAGGCGGCGCAGGATCCCGTCGATCGCGCCGGCGAAGCCGTAGACCACCCCGGAGCGAATCGCGTCCACCGTGCTCTTGCCGATGACCCCGCGCGGCGGGGCCAGGTCGATCTTCGGCAGCCTGGCCCCCCGCTCGGTCAGCGCGTCCAGGGAGATCTCCACGCCGGGCATCAGCACGCCGCCGAGGAAGTCGCCCTCGGGGCCGACGATGTCGAAGTTCACCGACGTCCCGAAGTCCACGCACACCGCCGGGCCGCCGAAGCGCTCGCGGATGGCCACCGCGTTGACGAGACGGTCCGCCCCGATCTCGCGCGGGTTGTCGTAGCGCAGCGCCATCCCGGTCTTCATGCCGGGTCCCACGCTCAGCATCGCGTGACCCAGGTAGCGCTCGGCCATCGCGATCCACTCCGGCTCGAGCTGGGGCACGGTGGAGGAGACGATCGAGCGCTCGACGTCGGCCATCCCGACGCCGCGCAGCTCGAGCAGGTTGCGCAGCGCGGCGCCGATCTCGTCGGCCGTCGACTCGCGCACGGTGGCGAAGCGCCAGTGCTCGACGAGCGCGTCGTCGCGGTAGACGCCGAAGTGCGTCTGGGTGTTCCCGACGTCGACGACGAGCAGCACCCCTCGACTCTATGCTCTGCCCATGCCCAACAAGGTCTACATCGTGTACGGATCGCACCCCTGCAACACCGTCCTGCGGGCCCTGGACCTCAAGTCGGTCCCCTACAAGGTCGTGGAGCTCCCGCCGCCGATGCACGCCCCCGTGCAGCAGCTGATGTTCGGGAAGCGCACCGTGCCCGGCCTCAAGCTCGAGGGCGGCGAGAAGATCGTCGGCTCGCGTGCGATCCTGCGCCGGCTCGACGAGCTCGCGCCCGAGCCGGCGCTGCTGCCCGCCGACACCGGCGCACGCGCCGCGGTGCTGCGCGCGGAGGAGTGGGGCGACGAGGTCCTGCAGCCGATCGCCCGGCGCCTGCTGTGGCCAGCGCTCAAGCGCCGGCCGGAGGCGATCCCGAGCTACCAGGAGGGCTCCAGGCTGCCGCCGGTCCCGGGCCCGGTCCTCAAGCTGCTGGCGCCGGGCATCGCCCGCATCGAGATAGCGATGAACGACGCGAGCGAGGGGGCGGTCCGCGCCGACCTGCAGGCGCTGCCCGGCCATCTCGATCGCGTCGACGCCTGGATCGCCGAGGGCGTCATGGGCGGTGAGCAGCCCAACGCCGCCGACCTGCAGATCGCGCCGACCCTGGGCCTGCTCATGACGATCGGCGACGTACGACCGCTTATCGCGGGGCGGCCCGCCGGCGAGCTGGCCCGGCGTCACTTCCCCGACGTCAAGGGCGCCGTGCCCGCCGGCGCCTACCCGCCGGGGTGGCTGCCGACAGTGCCGGCCGCCGCAT
>JACCQW010000116.1 GCA_013813955.1 Solirubrobacterales bacterium | reverse complement strand
CGAATGTCTAGTGGAGAACGTCAGCTACTGCGGATCGTCACCGGTCGTTCACCGCCGCGAAACCGACTGGCAACGTCATCCGGGGGTTCAGCGCAAGGGCGCGGCGCATCCGGGCCTGCGCCTTCTCACGTTGGCCGAGCAGGCGAAGCAGAACCGCATAGTCACGATGTAGGACCCAGTTGTTCGGATCGCGGCGCAGCGCGCGGGAGAAGAACGGGGCGGATGCGGGGAAGCGCCCGCGCGCCGCCTCCGCGTACCCGCGCAACACGTCCGCTCGGGCACCGGCGACGCCGTCGCGCACGTCATCGATCGCGCGGATGGCCTGTGGGTAGCGCGCGGCCAGTGCCTCGACGTTGCCCTCCTCCAAGCGAGCCTCGTCACGATGTGCGACGGCCAGGTAGACCCCCAAGCCCATGCACAATGCTGCCGCCGCGACGCCCAGAATGCGCGCGTTCACGTCGCGGACCTCGCTGATCGAGACACGGCCGCGAGCGTAGCCCACCGACCGGCCGCGCCACCGCCTCGCGGCCTGTCCCGGCGCTACAGTCCGCGCCGTGGCGGGCGGGCGGGAGCGGAGCGGGATCAGGCGTGCCGCCTGGGGGGCGTGGCCGTCGCTCGCCGCGATCGCCGTGATCGCCGTGGTACTGCTGCGTGCGGCCTTCGACTCCGGCGGGTACTTCCCCGCCGCGTTCACGCAGGCTGGTGCGATCGCATTCATCGCGCTGGGTGCCCTCGCCTTGGCGCACGTGCCCCGTCACCGGATCGCCACACACGCACTCATCGGCATCGGGGCCCTTGCCGGCCTGGCAGCCTGGACCGGTCTGTCGAGTGGATGGTCGGCGACGCAGGACACCGCGGTGCTCGACATGCAGCGGGGCATGCTCTACGTAGCCCTCTTCGGGCTCGGCTTGGTGGCCGCGGGCTCAGGGCGCTTCTCGCGCCATCTGGTTTGGACTGTCCTCGCGGTCATCACCGTGATCGTCGGTGCCGGGCTGATCAGTCGGTTGTACCCCGACGTCATCTCGGCGACGCCGACCGAGCTCTCCCAGTACCGCCTCTCCTATCCGCTCGGCTACTGGAACGCGTTCGGCGCGCTCGCGGCGGCCGGCGCCATCCTCGCGCTCGGACTCGCCGCTGACCCGCGGGTGCCGGTGGTCCTGCGCACCCCGGCGTGCGGGGTGTCGGTGATCCTCGGCGTGGCGATGTACTTCAGCCTCTCCCGCGGCGCGTGGCTCGCGCTCATCGTGGGCGCCGTCGTCCTGGTCGCCCTCGGCTCGCTCCGTGGCTCGCTCCTGCTCACCGCGGTGATCGTGGGCGTGGCGGCGACGATCGCGGTGGTGCGTCTGCAGGCATACCCCGGGCTCATCGACGATCCGCGGGCGGGCGCGGGACAGCTCACCGAGGGTGGAGCCTACGGTCCCCAGCTGGTGGTCATCGTGCTCCTCGCCATGGCGACCCAGGCGGTGATCGCGGCCACCCGGTCGTCGGCCGTGCTCATGGAAGCGCTCGGGCGCATCGGGCGCCCGCTCGCCATCGGCGCCGGGATCGTGCTGGCAGCGGTGGTCGCCGGTGCGTACGGGTTGCGTGCCGCCGACGTGGAGGGCGTGACGGCCCGTGCTCTGGACGACTCGGAGAACTGGGTGAGCCGGCAATGGGATGACTTCCTTGATCCCGCGGCTCTCTCGGAGACGGGTACGGCGCGCCTCACCACAGCGAAGGGCACGCGCAGCGACCTCTACCGCGTTGCGATCGACGCCTTCGAGACGCATCCGCTGCGCGGAGGTGGCGCGGGGAGCTTCGAGGTCCGCTGGATCCGCACCCGTGACGTGGATGAGAAGGTCCGCGACGCGCACTCGCTCGAGCTCGAGACCCTTGGGGAGCTCGGACTGGTGGGCGCGCTGCTGCTGCTCGGGTTTCTGGCCGCTGTGGTGGTCGCGGCGCTGCGTGCACGTTTCCGGCCAGGCGCGCTGACGAGCTCCCAGGCGGCGGCCGTAGGGGCGGCCTGCGCCGTATGGATCATTCACAGCTTCGTGGACTGGGACTGGGAGATGCCGGGCCTCACGGGCCCGATGGTGGTGCTGGCCGCGTCGCTGTTCCCGGCGGGGCGCAAGCGCCGCCGGCGTCGCAGAACGGCTCAGATCATGGGAATGCGGTGATGGATCGCCCGCACGCGGGTTCCGAGCGTCTCAGGTCCACGAGCAGCAGACACGGGGCGAGCAGAGGGCCGGCCCTGGCCGGGAAGGCGGATCGGTCAGCCGGCATGGTCGCCCCTTTCACCACCGTCGAGCGCGCGCTTGGCCTCGGCGGGGGCACCGGCGATCAACCAGCCAGCCGGGTACTCGCCCCGGCGCACCACGCTCCCTGCCGCTACCACGCTGTTGGCAGCCAGGCGACAGCCGCGGAGGAGCACGACGTTGGCGCCGATCCAGACGTTGCTGCCGACATGGATCGGGTCGATGGCCAGGGGTTGGCTCATCGAGTAGGTGTCCGATCCGTCAACCAGGTGGTCAGAGTCGATGACGCTGACGCGCTCGGCGAGGGTCACGCGGTCGTCCAACACGACCTCCCGGGCGCACTGCAGCATGCCGCCGTTCTGCAAGATGGCATGGCTGCCCACCGAGAGTCGGCCCTGGGATTTCATCATGACGCCGTCGCGCACGCGACCGTACGGACCGATTACGATCTCGCCGCCGAACTGGACGAAGCGCACGCCGGTTCCGAGAAAGGTCCCATCCCCGAGTGCCAGGCGATTGTCGGCCGACGGAACGACCTCGATCGTGGTCTGGCGCCCGAGATGGACACCGTCGCCCAGCTCGACGCGCAGCCGTCCTCGCCGCGCGTGATCGGTCCCGGGCAGGGCCTGACGCGTGGGGTCCACCGACGGTGGTGTGGCAAACTGGGCACCGTGTGGAGCGACGAGCTCGAAGTCGCAATTCAGGCGAGCCAGCGTGATGCGAGTGCGCGCAGCCCACAGCCGAAAGCGCAGCCCGCGGCGAATGATGGCGATACGCGCGACGAGGCTGTCGACCGAGGACATCGCGCGCGCAGGATCTCAGGTGCGCCTGGAGGCCGCTTCGAGTAGGTCGCTCAGACGGGCGGTCCAGGCACGCACGTGGGCGTGCTCGATGACGTGCACTCGCGCGGCGCGCCCCATCGCCGCCCGCCGGTCTGCCGGGAGTGTGAGGAGCTCGGCCAGGGCAACGGCCAGCGCGTGAGGATCGGCGGGCGCGACGACGCGCCCGAACTCGGGTCGCACGAGCTCGGGCAACCCGACCTCATCGGTCACCACCACCGGGGTCTCCATCGCCATCGCCTCCTTGACGACTACCGGCATCGAGTCGCGGTCACCGTCGGCGGCCACGACGCAGGGCATGGCGAGCACCGCCGCCGACTCCAGACCGGCCCGGATCTCATCTACCTCGAGGCGCCCCGCTAGATGGACGCGTTCCGCGATCCCCAGCCTTCGCGCCTCGGCCTCCAGCGCGCCGCGCAGGGGGCCATCGCCCACGATGACCAGCCGTTCGAGAACGTGCAAGAGCACCGGGTCAGCGGCGGCGCGCACCAGATGTAAGAACCCCTTCTTCTCCACGAGCCGACCGATCGCGATCACCGTCCCGCGGTCGACGTGGGTCATGGAGCGGCGGAAGAGCTCGGGATCCACGCCCATGATGATCTTGTGCACGCGGCCGGGGCCGGCGATGGCCGCGAGATCGCGGACGGTGTAGTCGCACCCTGAGGTCACGAACTGCGCGGCGCGCAACTTCTCGGCCAGGTTGGCGGGCTGCAGGTAGATGTCGTAGGCGTGTGCAGTGAGGCTCCACGGCCGACCGGCGATCCGGCTCGCACGCATCGCACTCAGCGCCATCCCGGCGGCGAAATGCACGTGGATGCGTGCGCCGGGCTCCCGTTCCAGCGCTAGAACGGCGGGTGCGAGCTCCCGCAGCCGAGCGGGCGGCTCGTGCCTGGCCCACCGGCGGTGCCCGAGCCGGTCACGCAGGCAGCGCAGCGGATGACGAGCCACGAGCCGCACGAGAGCCGCCGCGCGCTCGAGGCGCGTGTCGTCTTCGAGGTAGCGGACTCGTACATCGTGCACGCCCAGTGTGGGGTGCTCCGGGCGCGCCGCCGCCCGGACCTGCACTGAATGGCCCAGCGTTTCGAGCTCACGCGTCTCGTTGACGACGAATGTCTCGGAGACCACCGGGAACCGGTCGCACCAGACGTGAACGGGCACCCGTGCCACGCCGGATGGGGTCCGCGGCGTCCACTCGTGCGCCCGATTGGAGCGCAGCCGCCCCGCCAGGATTCCGGCGGCGACGAGGGTGTCGAGCAGCTTCATGGCGGCGAGGTCCCGTCGACCCGCGAGCAGCAACGCCGGAGCTGCGAGCGTGCTCCGCGCGAGCATCGCCGGCCACGGCACCCGTGACAGGTCCGCCTCAGGCCATCGGCGGTGCATCCAGACCGCGCCCGCGCGAGTCACGATGGTTCGGTGCCACAGCGCGCGTGCGCTCTCGGGATGCTCGCGTTCCACCACGGCGTCGCCATTGAATGCCACGCTCCAGCCCGCGCCTTGCGCCCGCCACGCGAAATCGACGCCCTCTGCGTCGAGGATGCCATCGAGGAAGCCGCCAAGCGAGCGCCATGCACTCCGTCGGACGAGCGCGTTGCCCGGCAGCACGTAGACCAAGAAGGGATGGGCGATGGGGACGGACCCTTCGAGATGGTTGTGCGTGCGGGCATAGCGCGCGACGAGCGCGCTCTGGCCCGCCGCGCCCACGACGGCACCGCCGACGATCGCGCAGTCGTCAGGTGGCACACGGCGAACGTGGCGCTCGACGAGGTCCGGTCGGGCTTGGCAGTCGCTGTCGACGAAGAGCAGCCAGTCCCCCCGGGCAGCGAGGGCGCCGGCATTGCGCGCGCGCGCGGGCGACCCCTCCCCCCGCGCTGCTTCGACCCGCCAACCGGCCGGCAGCGCCAGATCGGCCACTATGCCGCCAGGCGTGTTATCGGCCACGATCGCCTCGTCGCCTGGACGCAAACGGATGTCGCCGAGGTTCGCCAACATCCGCTCCGCGTCTGAGCAGCCTCCTGCGAACGGGATCACCACGGAGACGGCCGGCGCGCGGACCGCGGTTGTGGTGGGCCGGCTTTCAGAGCCAGCGGACGCTCCCTGTTCAGACGGATGAGGCGAGAATCGGCCCATCTCAGCGTTCTCGCAGTCGGCCAAGCGCGGTCTCTAGCCCAAGCCGGCGCAGGCCGTCAAATCCACTTCGGCCGGCGCGGACCAGCGCACAAAAGCCGGATGGCCGACGGGCGAGGGCGGCCAGGGCCGCAACGCGGTCCAGTGGGGCGACTTCGGCCGCTGTCGCCACCAGCGGCTCCGTTGCCCCGGCGCCGCGACCGGGTCGGTTGTGCTCAAGCGTCCCCACGCCGGCCGCTGCCGTGCATAGGAGGTCCAAGACGGAGTCCAAGAGCTGCTCGAAGCGGCCCGCTGCGAGGTGCCGGGTGAGGCCGCGGACGACGCCACGCGGCATCGCGGGCCAGGCCCGGTCGGCGTCCGGATGACACCGGCCGAGCCAGGCGAGTCCCGAGCCGTAGCGACGGTGCTGGCGCAGCAGGCCTCGCAACGTCGTGCGGTGATGGTGGTGCACCACGGCGCGCGGCCGCCAAGCGAGGGCCCAGCCAGACTCCTGCAGCCGCCAGCATGCGTCCACATCGCCGCCTGACCGCACGCTTTCGAAGCCTCCGATCTCGCGGAGCGCCGCGGCGCGCACCAGCAGGTTGGCCGTCGCACCCCAGGGGAGGAACGTGTCGACGAGCGAGCGGGGCTGGTGGATTACGTGCGCCCGCGCGCTGAACCTGCCAATCAGGTGCGAGGATCCGGGCCGGTCGAGCACAGCGCCCACGAGCGCGCCATCGCGCTCGCCGACCGGCTCGTCGAAGAACGCGTCCAGGATGTCGGGCGCCGGATGACAGTCTGCGTCAACAAACAACACCCATGGCGTTGCTGCACGGGCGAAACCGACGTTCCGCGCGTGATAAGAGGAGCGCGCGGCGTCGGCCCTGACGCTGCAGATTTCCGCGAGCGGCTGGAGGACCGGTCGGGCCGAGTTGTCGACCACGATGACGGCATCACCCTGCCGCAGCCGAACGCCCCGCAGGGCGTCTGAGAGCGCGCGGCCTTCGCCCTCCGTCCCGCTGAAGGGTACGACGATGGTGACCGCAGGTCGGGTGGCCTCGCGGCTCGCGCGGGAGCGCAGACCGATTCGGTCAGCTGGGAATGTCGGCCAGGGGTGCGCGCCGCGACCATGGGCAAATTCGGCGCGGCGCGCGAGTAGCCGAAGCCGCCCCGCACCGCGATGCTCGAGGGGACGCACGAGCGCACCGATCCAGCGGAGCAGCACGGCCACCC
>JACCQW010000100.1 GCA_013813955.1 Solirubrobacterales bacterium | reverse complement strand
GGCCGGTGGAGCGCACGCCCGGCCGCGCGGCGACGGCGAACCTGCGCACGTCGGGGAAGGCGCCGTTCAGCGCCGCGAAGGCGGGCAGGGCGGCGCGCAGCGTCGACGGCAGCTCACCGACGGCCGTCCGCAGGTCGTTCTCGCGATCGGCCAGGGCGCCGGCGGTCCGGTTGAAGTCGGTGATCAGCGTCCGCAGCTGCGCGCGGTCCTCGGTCAGCGCCTCGGCCACGACCCCCTGGTCGCGGATCCAGTCACCGAGATCGCCGGGCCTGCGGCCCAGGAGCGCCTCGGAGACGACCGCCGAGTAGCGGTAGGCGTCGGGCTGGTAGCGCAGGGAGCGGTTGAACGCCTTCGCGCCGCCCGCCAGCTGGGTGGTGGCCAGCTCTGCGAACACCGTGCGCAGGTCGCTGCGCGTGTCGCTGCGCAGCGCGCTGAGCACCTCGTCGAACTGCACCGGGTTGGCGGTGCGCTCGACGGGGATCGTGGCGTCCTCGTCGATCTCCGGCGCGCTCGGGGTGCCCGGGGTCAGCTCGACGAAGAAGTTGCCCTCCAGGAAGATGCGCGGGCGGATCTTGGCCTCGGCGTCCTCGTGGATGGGGCGCCCGTTCTTCTCGATCTCCATGGTCACCGTCGCCGAGCGCGCTTCCGGCGACGTGTGCTCGACCTTGCTGACCTCGCCGACCCCGACCCCCGCGATGCGCACAGGCGAGCCGGCCTTGATCCCGCTGGAGTCGCGGAACGCGGCGGAGACCTCGTAGGGCGGGTTCAGCAGCGGGACGTCCTTGGTGAAGCCCAGGTAGGTGCCGATCACCGCGACGACGATCACGGCGGCGC
Source organism: Solirubrobacterales bacterium (assembly GCA_013813955.1). Taxonomy (GTDB): domain Bacteria; phylum Actinomycetota; class Thermoleophilia; order Solirubrobacterales; family Solirubrobacteraceae; genus CADCVQ01. The sequence continues at coordinate 1,741 of JACCQW010000100.1, read as the reverse complement.
CGACGAAGAAGGGGCTGCGCCCTGTGCGGCGGCCGCGCATCAGGGCACCACCGGCGGGGCGATCCCGCCGGGCTCGGCGGTGAAGGACTGCCCCTCGGGAACGCGCGGGCTGCCCTTGAAGGTCGGCCCCTGGTCACCGGGGGTGCGCGGGTCGACGACGATCGGCAGGTCGGCGGGGAAGCCCTCCGCGAGGCGGTCGGGGTAGCCGCGCTGGCCGTTCTCGCAGTCGGCCTCGCCCTTCTCGTTGACCGCGCGGCCGTAGAGCTGGGCGTGCAGCGCGGCCGCGTCCCCCATCAGGTCCTTCTGCACGGGATCGATCTCGCCGCCCTTGACCGGCCGCGTGGCGCCGAAGCTCGCGAGCGAGTTGCGCTGCAGGGCCGGGGCCTGCTTGACCTGGATGCGCTGCAGGGTCCCGGTCGCGTCCTCCTCCGAGAGGTGGTCGGAGAGGTACGTCCAGAAGTACGTCCAGTAGTTGCAGACGGTGACGTGCGGCCCGACGTAGCGCAGCGTCGGGTTCAGCGTGTCCATCGTCGTCGTCAGGCCCGCGAGCGTGAGGTCGGTCGTCGGCGATGCCGCCAGCTCGCGCGTGGCCCGCAGCGTGCCCTCCAGCTTCTCGTTGAAGGCGACGGTGCGCGGCAGCACCTCGGTGCCGGAGGCCAGTGCGCGGTTGACCGAGGGCAGGCTCGCGCGCAGCGCGCGGGCGCTTCCGCTCACCTCGTCGGAGATCGCGGCCAGGCGGCTGAGGAACGGCCGCTGGGCGGGCAGCGAGCGGATGCCCTCGTCGAGCACGGCCGGCGAGCCCGCGATCGTGTCGCGCAGCGCCTGCGGGTCGCGCGAGAAGGCCTCGAAGGTGTCGGCCATCTCGGTGAAGCCCCGCGCCAGCGTGTCCGACAGCGGCGCGGCGATCCGCGCGGCGTCCTCGAGCTCTGCGAAGAAGCGCACCAGGCGCGTGTCGGGGGCGGCGAGCGTGCGCATGACCGGCGGCAGGTCGCCGAGCAGCTCCGGCAGCGCGGCCAGCGTGCGGTTGATCGCCGGGCCGCGCCCGGCGAACCCGCCGCCGAAGTACTCGAGGTTGCGGTCGATGTTCTCGCGCGTGGGCTCGTCGAAGATCGAGAAGAAGTCGTCCAGCTCGGGCGGGATCGCCTCCTCGGTGGCGGTCAGCACCGCCCCGTCGGCCAGCTCGCGGCCGGAGTCGCCACGGACGAGCTCGACGTACTTCAGGCCCAGCGCCGAGCGCGGGCGGATGACGACCGACGAGTCCGCGGGGATCGGCGCCGCCGCCTTGTCGAGCTTGAGCGTGAGCTGCGCCCCGGCGGCGCCCCCGTCCCGGCGCACGGGCTCGATCTCGGTGACCTGCCCGATGCGGAAGCCGCCCTCGCGCACCTCGTTGCCGACCACGAGGCGCTCGGCGTCGGGCGTCTCGACCTTCAGCTCGGTGGTGGGCACGAACGGCAGGCCCTGGTTGGCGTTGTAGGCGAGGAAGACCGCTACGACCACGACGAGCGTCGTGATCGCGCCGATCAGCACGGGGTTGCCCGCGACGGAGCTGACTCCACGGCTTCTCATGGGCCCAGGAGGTAGTCGAGGAGGTTGCGGTCGGCCGCATCGGATCCCGGCCCGCCGGCAGGCGCGCGCGGGTCGCGCGAGCCGAGTTTCAGCGGGCCCAGGTCGGGCAGCTTGTCGGGCAGTCCGGGCACGAGCTTGTCCAGCAGCCCGTCGACCGGGCCCGGCTGGGCGGGCG
>JACCQW010000095.1 GCA_013813955.1 Solirubrobacterales bacterium | reverse complement strand
CCGTTGGGCCCGATGATGCCGACGCACTCGCCGGGCGCGACCGTCAGCGAGACGTTGCGCAGCGCCCAGTCCTGCTCGCCGCCGCGCAGAAACAGCGGCACGCGCCGGCCGACGACCGCGCGCAGGGTCCGACCCCCGGCCGGCCAGCGCGGGTAGGCCTTCCAGACGTTCTCCAGCTCGAGCGCCGTGCTCACAGCTCGTCCACGAAGCCGGGCTGCAGCCGCCGGAAGACCAGCGCGCCGGCGACCGCGATCAGCACGCTGGCGGCGGCAACCCCCGCCAGCGCACCGACCGACGGGAAGGCGCTGTCGAGCACGACCGCGCGGTAGGCCTCGACGAGCGTCGTCATCGGGTTCAGGCGCAGGATCGGCTCGTAGCGCTCCGGGACCCGGCTGACGTCGTAGAAGACCGGCGTGAGGTAGAAGAGCAGCGTCAGCCCGACGGTCACGATGTTGCTGACGTCGCGCAGGTAGACCGCGGCGGCTCCGGCCAGCCAGCCCAGGCCGCACATCAGCACGAGCTGCACGGTCAGCAGCAGCGGGAGCAGCACGATCGTGGCGTGCAGCTCGCCGGCGATCCCCAGCATCACCAGCAGGACGGGCAGCGCCAGCAGCACGTCGACGAACGGCACCGCCACCGCCACGACGGGCAGCACCACGTCGGGGAAGCGCGCCTGCAGGACGAGATGACGGCTGCCCGCGAGCGAGTCCGTCGCCCCCGCCACGCCCACCGCGAACCACGTCCAGGCGATGAGCCCGACGAACACGAACACCGCGTAGTTCTCGATGCCGAGGTCCAGTACGGCGGAGAACACGAGCACGAGCACGCCGAGCTGGGCCAGCTGGCGCACGAGCGGCCAGGTCCAGCCCAGCAACGTGAAACGGTGCAGGGAGGCGATGCGGCGACCGGCGAGATGCACGACCAGCTCGGCGAACTGAGCCACGCCGGCCCGCGGCGCGTATATCCCATTCATCATCTTTCCGGTCCGATGAGCACTCCGAGCCCAAGAGTACGGACGATCACCGTCGACACCGCCGGCCCGCTGCCCGAGGTCGACCTCGCGGCGGCCGACGAGTGGCGGATCCATGTGCTTCATGGGGGCGTTCCGTGCGCGCACGTCCACCTGCCCAACCCGGGGACCGGCGCCGACCCTGGCCTGCTGGGCGCGGCGGTGCGCTCCTTCGGCGAGAGCCGCGAGCGCAAGGCCGCCTTTACGCGGGAGTTCGCCCGGCGCCTGGGCGAAGCGCCGCCGGCGCCGGCAGCGCATCGGACCTGCTCGGTGATCGTGTGCACCCGCCGCCGCCGCGCCAAGCTCGGGCGGCTGCTCGAGGCGCTCGCCCGCCTGGACCCGTCCCCTGACGAGGTGATCGTGGTCGACAACGACCCGGGCAGCGAGGACTGCCGGCATCTGGTCGAGGCCTCCGGCGGGCGCTACGTGCGCGAAGATCGCCACGGCCTCAACACGGCGCGACACACCGGCGCCGGGACGGCCCGCGGGGAGCTGCTCGCCTTCACCGACGACGACTGCATCCCACCACCGGACTGGCTCGCCAGGCTCGACGAGCACTTCGACGACCCGTCGGTGGGCGCGGTGAGCGGACCGGCGCTGGCCTGGTCGCTGGACGAGGAGCCCCAGCGCCGGCGCGAGGTCATGGCGAGCTTCGTCCACGGCCTGGACCGGCGCATCTACGACTGGCGGACCTTGCGCCCGGTGCACGCCGGGCAGGTCGGAGCCGGAGCGAACATGATCATGCGGCGCACGAGCCTCGAGCGCCTGGACGAACCCTTTCCGCCGGAGCTCGACGCCGGCACGCCCACCCGCTCGGGCGGCGACCTCTACGTGCTGTACCGCCTGCTCGCCTCGGGCGTGCGGGTGATCTACGACCCGGCGACCTTCGTCTTCCACGACCACCGCGGCGACAGCGACGGCCCGACGGACACCGCATCCTCCTACGGCACGGGGCTGGCGTCGTTTCTGACCCGGGCCCTGATCTGCGACCGCGAGCCGGCGACGTTTCTCATCTGGCGATGGCTGTGGCTGCGCTGGGTCAGCGCAGGGCTGAGCGCGATGAGCCGCCGCGGCGATCGGGAGCACCTGCGCCTGCGGGGTCTGTACCTGCGCGGCGGTCTGAAGGGACCGCTGTCGTGGCACGCGTCACGGCGCCGGCACGGACGCTCCAACGGACCGATCGCCCACGTGGCGGCGGCCGGGGGCGCACCCGCCGCGACGACGCATGCGGGCGAGCCGCCGGCGCAGGGCTCGCTGTCGGTCGTCGTGGCCCTCGACGAGGCACCGGTCGCGGGCTGCCTCGAGGCCCTCGCCGCGGAGGCGCGACAGGGGCTCGATCTCGAGATCGTGGTGGCGGGTTGCTCGGACGAGCCCGTCGAGCTGCCGGACGTCGGTGTGCCGGTGCGCGTGCCGGCGCGCCGCGGCGACGGCC
>JACCQW010000086.1 GCA_013813955.1 Solirubrobacterales bacterium | reverse complement strand
GGGTGGCGATCTCCGAGCTGCTGCGCGCGGGCCTGCTGGTGACCGAGCCCGGGCAGCGGACGGCCGCGCAGCCGCCGCCGGGCGACGCAGGGATGCTGATGCGGCGGATCGCCGAGCTGGAGGAGCGCGTGCGCGCGCTGGAGGCGCGCGGCCGCTGACTACTGCGCGCCCTCGAGGTCCAGGCGCAGCGAGCGCGCCTCCCCGAGGTAGACGTGGCGGGCACGGTGCGCGTCGGGCGCGTGATAGTGCATAAGCACGCGGATGACGCGGGGCAGCGCACCGGGCACCGCCACCTCGCGGGCGCACAGCAGCGGGACGGCCGAGAAGCCCATGTTGCGCGCGGCGACCGCCGGGAACTCGGCGTCGAGATCGTCGGTGAGCGTGAAGATGCAGCTCACGACGTCCGACGGGTGCAGGTCGTTGAGCTTGAGGATCTCGCGCAGCAGCCACTCCGTGGACCCCAGGATCGCCTGGGGGTCATTGCGATCCACTGACGAGGCGCCGCGCAGGGCGAAGAGCCGCATGGGTGGCGACGTTATCGGAGGGCCCCGCGGCGCAGGACCTCGACCTCGGCCGCCTTCAGGCGCCGGTGGCCGCCCGGGGGCAGGTCGTCGAGGCGCAGCGGCCCGAAGCGGATGCGCTCCAGCGTGCGCACGCGGTGCCCGACGGCCTCGCACATTCTCCGCACCTGGTGGTTGCGGCCCTCGTGGATCGTCAGCTCGAGCACCCCGGGGCGCACCTGGCGCACGCGCGCCGGCGCCGTGATGCCGTCGTCGAGCTCGACGCCCTCGCGCATGACGCGCAGCGCGTGGGCGGAGACCGGCGAAGGGCGGACCACCGCCCGGTAGGTCTTGGGCACCTCGAAGGAGGGGTGCGTGAGGCGGTTGGCGAGGTCGCCGTCGTTGGTGACGAGCATCAGGCCGGTGCTCTCGGCGTCCAGGCGCCCGACGGGGTACAGCCGCGCCCCGCGGGCGGGCACGAGGTCGACGACGGTGCGCCGGCCGTGGGTGTCCCGGGCGGTGGAGACCACCCCCGCCGGCTTGTGCACGACAAAGACCATCCGCTCCTCCTCGCCCTCCAGAAAGCGCCCGTCGACCGCGACGCCGCTGTCGGCGTCCACGTCGCGGGCCGGGTCGGTGACCGTCGCGCCGGCGACGCTCACGCGGCCGGCGCGCACGATCTCCTCCGCCCCGCGGCGGGAGGCGACGCCGGCGTGGGCGAGGAACTTGGCGAGGCGCACCTTACGATGGTCCCATGGACCTCGACCTGCTCGGGCGCACCCTCGCCGAGAGCGGCCAGCCTGCGTTCCGCGCCCACCAGGTGTGGGCGTGGGCGGCGCGCGGCGCCGAGGGCTACGAGGCGATGACCGACCTGCCCGCCGCGCTGCGCGCGCAGCTGGCCGAGCGGGTGCCGTTCTCCACGCTGGCGCTCGCCGAGGAGGCGCACGCGCGCGACGGAACGATCAAGTCGCTCTTTCACACCCACGACGGGCGGCCGGTGGAAGCGGTGCTCATGCGCTATCCGGCACCGCCCGCAAAGCGTGCGAAGCGCGCAGGGCGGGTGGTGGGCCGGCGCTCGGTGTGCCTGTCCTCGCAGTCGGGCTGCCCGCTGACGTGCACGTTCTGCGCGACCGGCGCGATGCGATTCGGGCGCAACCTCACGGCATCGGAGATCCTCGACCAGGCGCTGCACTTCCGGCGCACGGAGGCGGTCGACCACGTCGTCTTCATGGGCATGGGCGAGCCGATGATGAACCTCGACCACGTCCTCGATGCGTGCCGGCGCCTGCCCGACGTCGGCGTCACGCACCGGCGCACCGCGATCTCCACCGTCGGCTGGATCCCGGGCATCGACCGCCTGACCGCGACCGACATGCCGATCCGCCTCGCGCTCTCCCTGCACGCCGCCGACGACGCGCTGCGCTCGCAGATCATGCCCGTCAACGACCGCTATCCCCTGGCCGACGTCCTGGAGGCCTGCCGGCGCTTCCACGCCGCCAAGCGCCGCCCGGTGTTCGTCGAGTACGTGATGCTGGCCGGCGTCAACGACCGCTACGCGCAGGCCGTCGCGCTCGCGCAGGCGCTCGATCCCAAGGTCTTCAAGGTCAACCTCATCCCCTACAACCCGACCGACTCGCCCTACGAGGGGTCCGGGCGCGAGGCGATCGCGGCGTTCAAGGCCGTGCTCGAGGAGCACGGCGTGCGCGCGACCGTCCGTCTCAC
>JACCQW010000083.1 GCA_013813955.1 Solirubrobacterales bacterium | reverse complement strand
AGCGGGGCCACCCGCGCACGATCATGGCCGAGCTCGAGCGCCGCGACGCTCCGCCGGAGATGGTCCGTGCGATCGCGTCGCACGCCGACTACCTCGGCGTCGCACCGGAGAGTGAGCTGGAGCGCACGCTCGTCGCGGTGGACGAGCTGTGCGGCTTTCTCGTGGCCTGCGCGCAGGTGCGCCCGGATGGCATCCACGGCCTGACGCCGAAGTCGGTCCGCAAGAAGCTCAAGCAGCCCTCCTTCGCGGCGGCCGTCGACCGTGACGACGTCCGCGGGGGCGCCGAGCGCATAGGCGTGGACTTCGACGAGCACGTCGCGTTCGTGATCGGCGCGCTGGAGGCGCGCGCCGGCGCGCTGGAGCTGCACGGGCGCGCTCGGGTGGCGGACGGGGCTAGCGAATGACCTGGAACACGTAGCGGGCGGTTCTCCCGACCGTCCCCCCGCCGCTCGGGCGCACCTGCAGCTCGTAGCGCCCGAGCGACATCGCGCGGCGGAACTTCCCGCTGCGCAGGCGCATGGTGTACCGGGCGCTCGTTCCGGGCGTGCGGAACTGTTGAAGGATCACGGACCGCTTGGCGCCGCCGTTCATGCGGAACACGCGGACGCGCAGCGCATCGGTCTCGGGCTGCAGCCGCGTCGCCACTCGAAGTCCGCGGGTGCGCACGGTGCGCAGCCGTTGGCGGTTGTTGATCGTCAGGCGGTCGAGCGCCAGGCGTCCGCGCCTCCCCTTGCCGCCGGATCCGGTAAAGCCGGGCGAGGGACTGGGCTGGCCGGACGAGGGACTGGGCTCGCCGGACGGGATGACCGCTTTGCCCTCCGGGCGCGGGGGCAGACCGGGCTGGGCCGGCGGGATCGGCGCCCCCGGATCGATCTGGGGCGGGTCCGCGGGCTCGATGATCCGGACGACCGTCTCCGCCGCGATGCGCTCGCCCGTGATCCAGTGCATGAGGTCCACCACCACCGGGAACGTGTCGCCGGGCTTCGCGCCGGCGGGCGGGCGCAGGCGCATGTCGTATCGCTCGGCCGCACCGAACGACAGGATGTTGGTCAGCGCCGACACGGGCGGGCTCGGGCTGCGCGACGTGTCGCGCAGCGGCCGGCCGTCGTGGGAGATCAGCTCGCCCATCAGCCCGCCGCCGAAGCGCACGAGCGTCGGGAAGTAGCTCGCGTTGTTGACCCGCAGCAACCCGGGCCTGTGGCCCGGCGGCGTCGCGAGGATCTCCCCCACCACGCTGACGCCGTCCACTCCCCGCGGCGGCGGCGCGTTGAGGTCCCCGCCGAGCAGGTAGAAGTGGTCGGGCTCGAAGCGGTTCAGGCCGACGTCCTCGCCGTCGAGGCCGGCCGAGTGGTTCATCTCGTGCCAGCGCGTGTCGATCTCGTACGGCACCATCAGCGTCTCCGCCCGCGTGTCGTAGCCCGTCGGGTCGTCCTCGAAGGCCCGGCCGCGGCCCGACGCCGGGTCGATGATCAACGGCCCGAACATCCCCATCTGCACGTGCAGCACCGTGTTGACGTGGCAGTGGTAGAAGTACGTTCCCGACGCTCCGATGTTGGGGTTCCCGGCCTGGCCGGGCTGCGGACGGAACTGGTAGGTGTAGCCGCCGGTCACCTCGAATGACGTGTGCCCGACGCCGTCGTTGCGGGGATCGGGCTCCACGCCGTGCAAGTGGATCGTGTGTGGCCCCTTGGCCGGCTTGAGCTCCACGTGGACGATCTCCCCCTCGCGCACGCGGATGAGCGGCGCGGGGAACCGCCGGCCAGACACCTCGTCCTGGAAGCTCCACATCTCCACGCTGAGCCCGTCGGGGAACTGGAGCACATGGTTGTAGAACTGCCGGACGAACGAGCGGTCCGGCTGCTTGCGGAACTCGGTCTCCGGGCTGCCCTCCTGCGGCTGCCCGCTGCTGAACTCGACCTGGGTGTGCAGCTCCTCGGGAGGACAGCCGCTCGTCGATCGGTGGCTCATGGCTTCAGCTTCCAGTCGGAGACCATGCCGCCGGGGTACAGGCCGCCGCCGGCGGTCTGCGACATCTCGGCGTGACAGTGCATCGGATAGACCCACGTGCAGGATTGCGCGGCGACGACCTCGTCGAGCGCGTCCGGCGGCGGCTTGATCGGCAGCATCACCGCCTTCGTGGCCAGGGGGTCGAGTTCGACGACGTCCTCGAAGAGCTGGAAGCGCACGTGGCCGTCCGGGCCGATGGTCGGGGTCGAGCGGCTGTGGACCCGGTTGTTCTCCGCGAACGTCCAGACGTGGTTGCCGTGGAAGTGCGGCTGATGGACGGCGACACCGGTGTTGACCAGGCGGATCAGCTGGCCGGTGCCGATGTCAGGGTCGCCGAACCGCCGCACGTCGACCAGCCGGCCGTGCCCGCACGGCGTCGTGTCCTCGTGCACGCGGTGGTTCTCCTTCTCGTCGGGCGAGACCCCGGTCGCGAACACGCCGCTGCGCCCGTTGATCGTGAAGTAGCGCGGCACGGGGGGCGTCCGCTCGCTGTCGATGCTCGAGCCGAGCTGGGCGCGGCGGCCCCACTCCGGGTCGACGTCGTGCAGGATCCACAGCCACTGGCGCTCGAACTCACCCTCGGTTCCGTCGTAGGTCCATGGGTTGCTCGCCGGCACCACGACGAGCACGCCGTTGAGGCCGAGGACGCGGTTCACCGGCCCCTCGGTCGGGTCGTGGTAGATGTATGTCCCGGGCCCGGGAGCGGGGAACTCGACGTCCTTCGTGTCGCCCGGCGACCCTGCGGGTGCCAGCGTTTCCGAGACCACGCCGTCGATCTGGAAGGCGTGTGGCTGACGCAGCCGGTTGGTGATCCGTAGGCGGATGAGGCTGCCGGTCTCGGCCACGATCGTCCGTCGCGGGAAGCTGCTCGCCCAGCGCCGGCGGTGGATGTGGTGCAGGCCGACGCCGCGATCGTCGACGCCCGCACTCGGGCAGCCGCCCTCTGGCACCTGCGCCGCACTTTCCAGTGGATAGTGGCGGCTGTCGATCGGCCCGGTGCCGCCCTTGAGGAAGACCTGCGGCTCGATGACCAGGCTCGGCGTCGGGTCGTCGCTCGGGGCCGCGCCGAAGCCGCGCATGTAGACCATGCTGCCGTCCACCATCGGCACGTGGCCCTCGTTTATGAACAGCTCGAGGCGATCGCGCGCGACCTGGGCGCGGGCTGGCCGGGACCCGCTCCCGAGCGTACCGGCGACGCCCGCGGTCGCCAGACCCGCGGCGCCGTAGCCGACGAAGGCGCGCCGGGTGACGAGCGAGTTCGCGGGGGCCGGGCCCGGGG
>JACCQW010000054.1 GCA_013813955.1 Solirubrobacterales bacterium | reverse complement strand
CCGCAGCACGACGCGAGGCTCGCCCTGCGGCGCGAGGACGGGGTCCCGGTGGCACGGCTGGAGGGCGACGTCGGCCTCGCGCGCGTGCCCGAGCTGCGCGAAGCGCTCGTCGCGGCGGTCGAGCCCTCCGATCGCGGGCTCGCGCTCGACCTCACGGACGTGGACTACATCGACAGCGCCGGGCTGCATCTGCTGCACGACCTCGGCCGCACCCTCGTCGCCCGCGGCCAGAGCCTTCGCGTCGTCGCGGGAGCCGGCTGCGCGGTCCGCCGGGTGCTCGAGCTGGTCGGGATGACCCAGGCCGTCCCGCTCCAGGACACGGTCGCAACGGCCGTCGCCGCGCTCGCGGCGCCGGGATAGGGCTAGAGCTCGGCGCCGTCCTCGTAGAGCTTGAGCACGCGCACGGCGCCGTCGGGCGAGGCGTCCAGGCACAGGCGGCACAGCACGCACTCGTCGACGTTGACGGCCACGATCTGCGCGGTGCCGTCGGCGGCCTGGGCGTAGATGTCGACCGGGCACACCTCCTCGAGCTTCGCCGCCAACGCGGTGTCCTTCGCGGCCTCGTCGTCGATCTCGATGCCGATGAACAGCGCGTCGGTCCTCATGCGGCGCCCTCGTGGAGCCTGGCCTTCACGGCGTCGGGGATCTCGTCGATGCGCTCGACGACCTGGATGCCGGCCGCCTGCAGGCGCTCGATCTTCTGCGCCGCGGTGTCCTCCTTGCCCTCCACGATCGTGCCGGCGTGGCCGAAGGACATGCCCTTCATCTCCTCGGAATCCATGAAGCGCCCCGCCATGAAGGCGACGATCGGCAGCCGCGAGTCGTGCTCGGCCACCCACTCCGATAGCTGGGCCTCCATGCGCCCGCCCGGCTCGGTGTAGATCACGATCGCCTCCGTCTGCTCGTCAGCCTCGAAGAGCGGCATGAGCTCGGCGTAGGCCGAGCCGATGATCGCGTCGCCGCCGATCGAGATCGCCGTCGACACGCCCAGGCCGGCGGCCGTCAGCGTCGAGGAGATCTCGGTCGTCATGCCGCCCGAGCGCGACATCACCCCGACGCGACCGGGCCCGTAGGCCTTCGCGGCGTCCTTGGCCGGCCCGCCGATGCCGCCCATCTTCGCCACGCCGGGGACGATGAGCCCCAGGCAGTTGGGCCCGATGATGCGCGCGCCGCGCAGGTCTGCGAGCTCGACCATCTGGGCGACGTCGCGGCGCGGGATGCGCTCGGTGACGATGACCACGAGCCCGATCCCCGCCTCCAGCGCCTCGAAGACCGCGTCCTTGGTGAAGGCGGGGGGGACGGTGACCACGGAGCCGTCGGGCACCGCGCCGCCGTTGTGCTCGACGACCTGCGCCACCGTGTCGAAGACCGGCACGCCGTGGACCTCGCGGCCCTTGCGCCCGGGCGTGACGCCGCCGACGATCTTCGAGCCGAAGTCCAGGCACTCGCGGGTGAGGTTGACGGCCTCGCGCCCGGTGATGCCCTGCACGATGAAGGTCGTGCTCTTGTCGATGAGGATGCTCATGGCGCGGTGGTCCCCTGGATCTTGTCGACGGCGCGCTGCGCGGCCTCGTGCATCGAGACCGACCGGTCGAAGTGCTCGACCCCGTACCTGCGCAGGATCTTGAAGCCCTCCTCCTCCCAGGCGCCGGGGATGCGAAAGACGGAGATCGTCTCGGCTGGGTCCTTGCCCAGCTCGATGCAGGCCTTGATGACGCCGCGCGCGACGATGTCCACCCGGGTGTTGGACACGATCGACATCATCACCGCGATCTTCTCCACGCCGTCCTTCTGGAGAACGGCCTTGGCCAGCCCGCAGGCCTTGGCCACCGACGGGTTGCCGCCGATCTCCGAGTAGTTGGCGGGACTGCCCCCCACGGACTGGACCGCGTCGGTCAGGGTCAGCGAGCCGCCGCCCGCGCCGATGACCAGGCCGAGGTCGCCGTGAAAGCCGGTGTCCTTGCCCTGGATGACGCCGCGGTGGTCGGCGGCGTCGATCGCCGAGACGGCGCTCTCGAAGGTCGACGGCTCGTGGCCGTCGCGCTCCTCGTCGTCGGCGATCCCCAGCGCGCGCAGCAGCTCGCGCTGGCGCCCCTCGGCCTCCTTCTCCATCTCCATGTGGGCGTCCAGCGCGACGAACGAGCCGTCCTCGAGCTCGGCCAGCGGGTTGATCTCGGCGAGCGTCATGTCGTCGGTCTGGAAGAGCTGCGCGAGCCTGGAGACGATCGGTATCAGCCGCTGCATCTGGCGGCCGGTGACCCCGGCCCCCGCGATCGCCTGCTTGGCGTGGAAGTCCGAGACCGGCAGCAGCGTCGGGACGTGAGCGCGCCCGACGTGGTCGGGGTGCTCCTCGGCGACCTGCTCGATGTCGATGCCGCCCATGTCGCTGAACAGGATCAGCGGCTTCTTGGCGGTGCCGTCCCAGACGACGCCCGCGTAGTACTCCTGCTTGACCTGGGCCCTGGGGTCGACGAGCACGCCGCGCGCCGCGTGCCCGTTGATCTCGAGCTTCAGGATGTCCGCGGCGTGCGCCTCGGCCTCGCCGGGCGTGTCGGCGAACTTCACGCCGCCGGCCTTCATGCGCCCGCCCGTCAGGACCTGTGACTTGATGACCGTGGAGCCGCCGATGCGCTCGGCGATCTGCCCGGCCTCGCCGGCATCGGCGGTGAAGCCGTAGTCGGTGACCGGGATGCCCGCGCGCTTGACGATCTCGCGGGCCTCGTACTCGTAGAAGCGCATGCGGCGCAGGACCCTAGCGCTCGCGCCCCCGCAGCAGCATGGTGAGGTCGCGCGCGATCTCGACGCGATCGCCGCCGCCGGCGGCGAGTACGCCGGGCGACAGCTCCTAGGCGGGCGCCAGCTCGTAGGCCTCGGCGAGCTCGGGGTCCTTCGCGGCGAGCATCTCCGCGAGGTCGACCATCACGCGGCACTGCTTCCACGTGGCGTCGTCCTGCATCTTGCCGTCGATCATGTGCACGCCGCGCCCGTCGGGTATCGCCTCGATGACCTTCTTGGCGAACAGGACCTCCTGCGGGTTCGGTGAGAAGACCTTCTTGGCGATGTCGATCTGCACCGGGTGCAGCGACCAAGCGCCGACACAGCCCATGAGGAAGGCCGCGCGGAACTGCGCCTCACAGCCGGCGACGTCCTTGATGTCGCCGAACGGGCCGTAGAACGGCAGCGTGCCCGTCGACGTGCACGCGTCGACCATGCGACCGATCGAGTAGTGCCAGAGGTCCTGCTGGCTGCTCGGGCGCGGGGCCTCGGGATCGGAGGGGTCGGGATCCTCGATGACGCGGTAGCCCGGGTGCCCGCCGCCGACGCGCGTGGTCTTCATCCGCCGCGAGGCGGCGAGGTCGGCCGGGCCGAAGCTCATGCCCTGCATGCGAGGGCTGGCGGCGGCGATCGCCTCGACGTTGGTCACGCCGAGCGCGGTCTCCAGCAGCGCGTGCACGAGGATCGGCTTGTCGAGCTTGGCCTTGGCCTCGAGCTGGGCGAGGAATCGGTCGAGGTAGTGGATGTCCCACGGGCCCTCGACCTTGGGCACCATGATCACGTCGAGCTTGTGGCCGATCTCGGTAACGATCTCGGTGAGGTCGTCGAGCACCCACGGCGACTCCAGCGCGTTGACGCGCGTCCACAGCGCCGTCGTCCCCAGGTCCATCTCGCGACCGACCGTGATCAGGCCGTCGCGGGCGGCGACCTTGCGGTCGACGGGCACCGCGTCCTCGAGGTTGCCGAGCAGGATGTCGGTCTTCGTGGCGATGTCGGGCGCCTTGGCCACCATCTTCTCGTTGGAGAAGTCCAGGAAGTGGATCATCCGCGACGGGGTCACGGGGATCTCGGCCAGGGGCGGGGGGGCGTCGATGGCCAGCGGCTTGAGGAAGTCACGGGGATTGCGCATGACACGGATCGTATGGACCGGGCATCCTTCCCGCCCTATGACCGATTCCTTCACGACGGATCAGGCGCAGCGCGAGGCCAGCGGAGCTCACGCCTACGGGCGCTACCTCGAGGAGTTCGAGGTCGGCGCCGTCTACAAGCACTGGCCGGCCAAGACGGTGACCGAGGCCGACGACCACCTGTTCTGCCTGATCACCATGAACCACCACCCGCTGCACATCAACGACGTCTACGCCGGCGCCTCCCAGCAGGGGCGCAACGTCGTCGTCGGCTCGCTGGTCTATTCGCTCGCCCTGGGCATGAGCGTCTCCGACGTCAGCGGCAAGGCGATCGCCAACCTGGCCACCGAGGAGCTCAAGCACCCCGCTCCCGTCTTCCACGGCGACACGCTGTTCTGTGAGTCCGAGGTGCTCGAGAAGCGCGAGTCGCAGTCCAAGCCCGACCGCGGCACGGTCAAGGTGCACACGCGCGTGCTCAACCAGGACGGCACGCTCGTCGCCGAGTTCCGGCGGCTGGTCCTGGTCCCGCGCCGCGAGCACGGCGCGACGAAGGCCGAGGGCGACGTCGAGTAGACGACGGCCGAGGGCGACGCCCGGGGGAGAACGACGAGGGGGCGCCGGACGGCGCCCCCTCTAAGGTGCTGCGGGTGTGACGGTCGGTCAGCCGGTGACCGTCACGTAGAAGCGAGCCGCTTCGTCCGCGGCCGGCGGGCCGGGGTCGGGAGCCCCCGCCTCGAAGTCGGAGCCGTCGCTGTCGCGCGGCGCGACCAGGATGACCCCGGCGTTGCCGCCATTGTTCGTGTCCGTCCCGGCCGGGGCACAGTTCACCGTCGTGTTGAAGCACGCGGCGACACCGATCTCACCGGAGAGGACCGGGCTGCCGTCCGTGTTGGCCGCGGAGATCGTTGCGCCGAGGCCGTTGTTGGTCACGTCCTCACCCGCGTCGATGTAGCAGTTGTCGTTGGCCTGGTAGCAGTTGACGGCCCTGAAGCCGCCCGACTGCGCCTCGATCTGGCCGGCCTCGTTGACCAGCGCCCACCGCGTCTTCGCCGCGTTGGCCCTGTTCGTGGCATCCGCCGAGGAGAAGCCGACGATGTCCGAGACGTTCGCGCCGTCGACGCGGTCGGCGTTCAGGCCGGTGGCCACGCCGGTCGCGTTCGTGGTGAACGGCTTGCGGCTGTCACCCGCCACGCGGGAGTTGATCGTTCCGCCGACAGGCCCCTCGAAGGCGAACTCGAACGCCAGGCCCGTGCTGAGGTTGTTGCCGCGCAGGCACGGCAGCTTGTTGGCGGGCGTGCCGCCGGCGGTCGAGCGGCAACCGTAGATGGCGCCGCCGCCGCTGTTGGACAGGTTTGACTGGCGCGTGCTGTAGCCGCCCTTCGCGCCGGTGCCGGCGGCCTCGCGGGCGATGATCTCCGTCTCGTCGGTGGCGGTGCCGTTGCGCTCGCCCAGGTTCACGACCCCGGTCGACTGCGCGACGCCGACGGAGCTGATGCCGAGCACCAGCAGGCCGGTGGCCAGCAGCACCGAGCGGGTGCGTGGAGAGCGGCCCGCGCGGCGGCGGCCCTTCCCGGTCTCGGCCGGCTCGCTCGTGCGGTAGGCGTCGCTCCACGCCTCGGTCCAGGCGCGGTCGTCGTGGTGGTGGCCCATGGGGGGCTCCCCTCTGATCGAATGATGGATGTAACAGACCCCGTCACTACGCTTCGACCCACCGCGAGGGTCGAAGTTGCGACACAATCCCGCCGTTCAAACGCCAAGAGCCACAAGGAGCGGAGCACGAACGTGAGCCAGATGACCGTCCCGACGAAGAACGAGAAGCTGCTGGCCTGGGTCGATGAGGTCGCCGCCCTGACCCACGCCAGGGATGTCCACTGGTGCGACGGCTCCGCGGAGGAGTACGACGACCTGGCCCAGCTGCTCGTCGACGTGGGGACCTTCGAGAGGCTGTCCGAAGCCAAGCGCCCCAACTCCTACCTGGCGCTCTCCGACCCCGGGGACGTCGCTCGCGTGGAGGACCGCACGTTCATCTGCTCGGCGCGCGAGGAGGATGCCGGCCCGACGAACAACTGGACCGATCCGGGCGAGATGCGCGAGACGCTGCACGGCCTGTTCGAGGGCGCCATGGAGGGGCGCACGATGTACGTGGTGCCGTTCTCCATGGGGCCGCTCGGCTCTCCGATCGCCCACATCGGCGTGCAGCTGACCGACTCGGCCTACGTCGCGGTGAGCATGCGGATCATGACCCGCATGGGCGTCCGGGCGCTCGAGGTGCTCGGCGACGAGGGCGAGTTCGTGCCCTGCCTGCACTCCGTCGGCATGCCGCTGGCCGACGGGGTAGAGGACGTCCCGTGGCCGTGCAACGCCGACAACAAGTACATCGTGCACTTTCCCGAGACGCGCGAGATCTGGTCATACGGCTCCGGCTACGGCGGCAACGCCCTGCTGGGCAAGAAGTGCTTCGCGCTGCGTATCGCCTCGGTCATGGCCCGCGACGAGGGCTGGATGGCCGAGCACATGCTGATCCTCAAGCTCACCTCGCCCGAGGGTGAGGTCAAGGTCATCACCGGTGCGTTCCCGTCAGCCTGCGGCAAGACGAACCTGGCGATGCTCATCCCGACCCTCGACGGCTGGACTGTCGAGACCGTCGGCGACGACATCGCGTGGATGAAGTTCGGCGACGACGGGCGCCTGTACGCGATCAATCCCGAGGCGGGCTTCTTCGGCGTGGCCCCGGGCACCGGCGAGACCACCAACGCCAACGCGATCGCCACCATCGCATCGAACTCGATCTTCACCAACTGCGCCAAGACCGACGAGGGCGACGTCTGGTGGGAGGAGAAGACGGCCCAGCCGCCCGCGCACGCGATCGACTGGAAGGGCAACGACTGGACGCCGGGCTCCCAGACGCCGGCCGCGCATCCCAATGCCCGATTCACCACCCCGGCCGCGCAGGACCCGGCGATCGCGCCCGAGTGGGAGGACCCCAGGGGCGTCGCGGTCGACGCGATGCTCTT
Source organism: Solirubrobacterales bacterium (assembly GCA_013813955.1). Taxonomy (GTDB): domain Bacteria; phylum Actinomycetota; class Thermoleophilia; order Solirubrobacterales; family Solirubrobacteraceae; genus CADCVQ01. Next base: position 641 of record JACCQW010000054.1, on the reverse strand, counting down.
CGGCGGGCGCCGCGCGACCGTCGTACCGCTCGTCACGGAGGCCTTCGACTGGGACCACGGCGTGTTCCTGGGGGCGACGATGGCCTCCGAGAAGACGGCCGCCGCGGCGGGGACCGTCGGCGATCTGCGCTTCGACCCGTTCGCGATGCTGCCGTTCTGCGGCTATGACATGGCCGACTACTTCCGCCACTGGCTCGAGATCGGGCGCCGCGACGGCGCTGTGCTGCCGAAGATCTTCCACGTCAACTGGTTTCGCAAGGATCCCGACACCGGCGACTACCTCTGGCCCGGCTTCGGCGAGAACAGCCGGGTCCTGGCCTGGGTCTTCGGCCGCTGCGTCGGGCACGCGGAGGCCGTCGCGACGCCGGTCGGCTACGTTCCTCCGGTGGGCCCGGGTGGCATCAACATCGACGGGCTGAGCATCGGCGAGGAGGAGGTGGCCAAGCTGTTGGACGTAGACGCCGGCGCGATGCGCGAGCAGCTGATACAGGTCTCCGAGCACCTGGCCACGTTCGGCGACGGCCTGCCGTCCGAGCTGCACGAGCAGCTCGCCGCCCTCGAGCAGCGGTTGGGGCAGAGCTGATGGCCCAGCTCCTGCGCCGCCTGATGCGGATCCTGCGCCGCCGCCGCGCCCGCCGGCG
>JACCQW010000015.1 GCA_013813955.1 Solirubrobacterales bacterium | reverse complement strand
CGGCCCCACAGCGAGACGCGGGAGCCCGCGCCGGAGCGGCGCGCGGCCAGCGGCAGGCGGAAGGCCGCCAGCGACGGCTTGGGGCGCCCGCCGGCGAAGCGCAGGCCCGACTCGAAGCCACCAAACTGCTTGGGCCCGGTCGGCGGGTCGTCGCGCAGCAGGTACTGCGAGAAGGACACCACGCGCGCGTTGCCGCGGGCGCTGCGCTCGGCGATCGCGTAGTACTCGGCCTGCTGGGCCAGCGAGACGCCGGTGTCACGGTCGGGCGTGGACTGGATCCCGAACTCCGTCAGGTACAGCGGCATGCGGCGCGGCAGCGCCCGGGCGCGGGAGGCGCGGTCCAGCGCCGTCGTCAGGCGCGAGAGCACGCCGATCGTCACGTCGTTGCGGCTGGGCGGCTTGAAGGACGGGCCCTGCCGCGTGGTGTACGCGTGGTGCGCGTAGCCGCCGGCGTCGAGCATCCCGCAGCCCTTGCGCTTGCGGTACTTCGAGTCCAGGCACAGCGTGCCGCGCAGGAACGTCAGCGGCGCCACGACGCGCGTCGTGCCGCGCGGTGACGTCTCGCCGAGCAGCACCGTGTCGTCCTGCTGGCCGGCCTTGCGCAGTCCGCGCAACGCCGCCTGGAAGAGGCCGCGGTAGATGCCCGGCGACGCCGGCCGGCCGCCGCGGGCGTACTGCGGGCGCAGGAACTGCGGCTGGTTGGGCTCGTTCCAGATCGACCAGGTGCTGACCTGCTCGCCGTAGCGGCGCCCGACGGCCGTGACGAACGCCGCGAAGGCCGACGGGCTGGGCCGCGTGAGCGTGTCGCGCTTGTCCTTGGTGGCCCACTTGGGCACCGGTCCGGAGACGGTCAGGACCACCGGCCAGCCGCGCTGCTTGGCGGCCGCCATCAGCGCGTCGTACTCGCCCCAGTTGTAGGCGCGCGGATCGGTGGGCTCGAAGGAGGGGCGCTCGGCGAGGTTGGCCCCCGGCGCGACCGCGGCCCACGTGAGGATGACCCGCAGCGAGCGCACGCCCAGCGACTCGAGCTCGGCCAGCGCGGCCGGCCGCGCCTGCGCGTTGAGCAGGTCGCGCGGGGCCTCGAAGGTGAGCGCCTGGGTGGAGCCTGCGCTCGCCGGGGCGGCGAGGACGGCGCCGGCAGCGCCGCCGAATGCGGCGGTGACTGCGGTGAGGAGGGCAATGCGGAGCATCGGCGGATTAACCACCGTAGCGCCGCAAGGTTGCGGCTAAGGTGCCGTCGATGGGGCACTCGGTCGCTGCGGACGACATCGTCGCCACGCACGAGGAGGCGCTCGGCAACGAGCGCGCGCCGCTGCTCGTGGTGGCGCCCCTGCTGGCCTTCCTCGACGACCTCGGCCTGGGCTCGGGCGAGCTCGACGCCCACCCCATCGGCGACGGGCACTCCAACGTCACCTACCGGGTGACGCGCGCCGACGCAGACTTCGTCCTGCGCCGCCCGCCCCGCGGCCCGCTGCCGCCCAGCGCGCACGACGTCCTGCGCGAGGCGCGCCTGCTGCGCGCGCTGGAGGGCACGGTCGCGCGCGCGCCCAAGGTGCTCGGCGTCTGCAGCGACGAGGCGGTGATCGGCGCGCCCTTCTACCTCATGGAGCACGTCGAGGGCCACGTCGTCACCACGAAGATCCCGCCCGCGCTGGACACCGTCGAGGACCGGCGCCGGATGGCCGACGAGCTCGTCGACGCGCTCGTCGAGGTGCACGCCGTCGACTGGCGGGCCGCCGGGCTGGAGGGCTTCGGCAAGCCGACGGGCTACCTCGAACGTCAGCTGCGCCGCTTTCTCGGCCTGTGGGAGCACAACCGCACGCGCGACATCCCCGCGGTCGAGCGGGTGGGCGAGTGGCTGCGCGAGCACCTGCCCGCCTCGCCGCCGGCAACGATCGTCCACGGCGACTACCGCCTGGGCAACACGATGATGGCGCCGGGCGGACCGGATTCGCCGGCGCGGTTGATCGCGATCTTCGACTGGGAGATGGCGACGATCGGCGACCCGCTGGCCGACCTCGGCTACCTGTGCACGCTGTGGGTCGACCGCGACGATCCTCCGCTGGGCATGTTCGAGCTCTCGTCGGTGACGCGTGCGGAGGGGTTCCCCCACCGCCACGAGCTCGTGGAACGCTACGAGGAGCGCAGCGGGCGCTCGATGACCGACATCCGCTGGTATCAGACGCTGGCGCTGTGGAAGTCGATCGTGTTCATGGAGGGCAACTACAAGCGCGCGGTGTCCGGGAGCACCGACGACCCGTACCTCAAGGGCTTCGGCGACGGCGTGTTGCAACTCGCGCGCCGGGTCGAGGCGATGTCCGTCGACGCCTGAGCGCCGGGGCCTGCTCGTCGACTCGGCGGCGTGCTGACCTCCACACGAGCGCCGACGCGACCATTTTCGAGCTTGTAAGGCTGGCCGGCGTCGAACTCGGGTAACGTCGGCCCACAGGCCGGATTCCGGGGGATCGGCCGCCACGTGACCGGGGGCAGGGCTGGTGCGCAAGGACGCGGTGGGACTCACACTCACGCTCGCCTACGGGGTGAGCCTCTGGCTCGTCCTCAATCACGCGGTCGCCGGGGAGATCCAGGCCTCCGTCCCTCCCCTGCTGGTGCATTGGCTGTGGGAGTCGCTGCTCGCGCTGCCGGTCGTCGCCGTGGCCGTGTGGCTCGGGCTGGCAGTGGCCGGGCGGCTGCTGCGCGGCCGGGACGGCACGAGGACTCCGGCGCTGCACACTGCGGTGACCGCCGGCGCCGTCGCCCTCGCGGCCACCGCCGCCTTCGCGATCGGCGGCCTGGTCCACAACGCGCTGTACCCCGTCGAGCACGCCCACGAGACCGCAGTGCTCTCGCACACCGCGCAGGACGCGCTGCTGGCCCTCGCAGCCGCGCTGGCCCTGTCGGTGCTGCTCGTGGCCATGGTCCGCCGCCGCTCGACGCTCGGCGCCGCCGTGCCCAGCAGCTACGTGGCGCCTGCGCTCGGCGCGACGATCGAGGGCGCGGGCGTGGGTGGAGCCCTTCTGCTCGAGGCCGGCACCACGCGCCGCCGCATCCTGCAGTACGGCGCGGCGGGGGCCGTCGCCGTCAGCGCGACCGGCGCGCTGCGAGCCTACGCGGCGCCGTTTGACGAGAGCGCGCTGAGCGACAAGGTCGACCCGTGCTTCGACAAGAGCCCGCGCGGGCGACCGTTCACGCGCGAGCTGGTGATCCCGCCGGTGCTGGAGCCGGTCGCACGTACTGCAGAGGCCGACGTCTACGAGATCGCCGAGATGGCCTCGGCAAGTGAGATCATCGCGGGGATCCGGACGCCGAGCTGGGGCTACAACGGCATTTCGCCCGGGCCGACGATCATGGCCCGCAAGGGACGGCGCGTCGAGGTCACGTTCACCAACCGCCTGCCGGCCGACGGGGACCCCGACGGCTTGATCATCAAGACCCCGGCGGACCCGAAGACGAACCCGTTCATCGAGCCGGGCACGGTCGTTCATCTGCACGGTATCAACGCCGATCCGATCTCCGACGGCTACGCCACCGACGTGCGCCTGCCGGGCGACAGCCTGCGCCATCGCTACCCCAACAACGACGACCAGCGCCCGGCCACCCTGTGGTATCACGACCACTCGCTGCACATCACCGCGCATCACCTCTTCCGCGGACTGGCCGGTCTGTACATCCTCAGCGACGAGGTCGAGGACGCGCTGGAACTGCCCAAGGGCTACGGCCGCTACGACATACCGCTGGTCATCGACGACGTCATGATCGATCCCGACACCGGGGTGCTGTATTACGACAACTGCAGCCACTTCGGCGCCTTCGGCGACGTGATGGTCGTCAACGGCTACCAGCAGCCGCGCCTGCAGGTCGCCAACCGCAAGTACCGCTTCCGGATCCTCAACGCCTCCGACGCGCGCCAGTACGTCCTCGCGCTGGACGACGGCTCCACGTTTCACACGATCGGCTCAGACCACGGCCTGCTCGACGCCCCGGTCGCCACCGACAACCAGCACCTCGTCGTCGCCGAGCGCGTGGAGATCGTCATCGACTTCGCGCGCTACCCCGTCGGCAGCCGCGTCGTGCTCGTCAACAAGCTCGTCGACCCCGACGACCCGGTGCACCAGATCATGGCCTTCGACGTCACCCGCGAGGAGCCCGACGACACCCCGCTGCCCGCCACGCTGCGCCCCACCGGCGACCCCGCGCCACCGCGAGCCAAGCGCCGCTTCGAGCTCGCGCGCAACGGCGGCATGTGGACAATCAACGGCCTGCGCTTCGACCAGAACCGCGTCGACGCCTTCCCGCAGCTGAACAGCACCGAGGAATGGGAGCTGGCCACCACCGGCGGCGGCTGGGGCCACCCGATGCACATCCACCTCGGCCGCTTCAAGATCATCGACATCCAGGGCCGCGCACGCCGCCCGGACGAGACCGGCTGGAAGGACACCGTCTGGGTCGGCCCCAACCAGACCGTCCGCGTCGTGCACGAGTTCAAGAACTACACCGGGCGCTTCCAGTTCCACTGCCACAACTCCTCACACGAGGACCACACGATGATGACCCAGTTCGAAGTCATCGCCGGCCCACCCGAGGACGGCCCGGCGCCGCCACGCTCACCCGAGCCTGACGGCGCGCCCCAGCAGGTCCCCCCGCCGCCGGAGTCCACCACGACACCGCCACCCGATGAGTTCGCCAAGTTCAAGCGCGGCGCGCGCAAGCGGCGCCGCAAGGCACGCAGGCGACGCAGCACCAGCAAGGCGCGGCGGTCGCGCGGCGCCCGTCGGCGCGATCGCCGGTGACGAGCGCGCGGACGTAGGCGGGCGCGACGAGCTGCTGATCATGGCGGCAGCACTGCGTTAGGCTCCGCCGCATGAGGGCCGCGCGCCGAGGCTGGTCGATCACTCGACGGCCGGCCGACGGTCGTCTCCTGGCTCTGATCATGGGGATCGCCGCCGCCGCGCTGCCGCTGCCCGGCCCGGCCGCCGCCATCACCGAAGGAGCGTCGAGCGGCTATTGCGACCCCTCCGCCGGGCCGCTCTCTGACCCGATCGACGTCCCGGCGAGAGGCTCGGGGCCCGGCGGGCGGCCCGGCGTCCGCGAGCGGACCATCACCGTCGCCGGGCGGGCCACGCGCGTACTCGAGTCAGGTTCCCCAAAGGGGAGGACGGGGGTGGTGCTGGTCCACGGGATCCCTGGGTCGGCGGCCGATTGGAGCGACCTCCTGCCGCGCATCGGCGATCGCCGCACCCGCGCGGTCGCGCTCGACATGCCCGGCTTCGGGCATGCCGGGGACGCCTGGGGGTTGGGCCGCTCGCCTGACGTCGGCGCGACGTTCCTCGATCGCGCGCTGGTCGAACTCGGCATCGAGCGCGTCCACCTCGTCGCCCACGACATCGGCGGGCCGGTGGCGCTGCAATGGGCCTCACGCCAACCGAAGCGGCTTCGCAGCGCGACGCTGCTCAACACGGGGCTGTTGCTCGGCTACCGCCATCACTCCCTTGCGCAGATCTCGCGTCCCGCCGGCGCCGGGGAGCTCTTCTGGTTCGGGCTGAACCGGACGGTGTTCAGCGCGGGCCTCCAGGTCGGCCAGACCCGGCCGCTGCCCGCAGGGACCCTCAACCGCTGGTACGACGACCTCGATCGCGAGACGCGCTGCACGATCCTGGAGACCTACCGTTCCGGGGACGAGGCTGACGTCGACGCGCTCGCCCGCCGGCAGGCCGACGTGCTCGCGCGGCGCAGGACCCGGCCGGCGCTGGTGATCTGGGGTGCCGACGACCCCTACCTCCCGGTGCAGATGGCCGAGCGCCAGCGCGAGGGCTTCCCGCGGGCCCGGATCGAGATCTTCGAGGACACCGGCCACTGGCCGGTCATCGACGACGTCACGCGAACGGACCAGCTCGTCGTGCCCTTCGTGCGGCGGGCGATCGCACGCGATCGTCGATCTCACCGAATTCGACCATAGGAGGCACGGGACCGATGACCGACGCTCACGGGCTGCTGATCGAGCGCTTCTACCGCGTGTTCGACGAGGGTGACGGGGACGCGATGGCCGCCTGCTATGCGCCCGGCGTCCACTTCTCCGACCCGGTATTCGTAGACCTGCGGGGGGACCGGGCCGGGGCGATGTGGCGCATGCTCACAGCCGGGCCAGGAGACCTGCGCGTCGAGCTGCTCGGACACGAGGCCGACGAGGCCCGCGGGTCGGCGCACTGGCGGGCCCACTACACGTTCTCGCAGACCGGACGCCCCGTCGTCAACGACGTCCACGCGAGCTTCCGCTTCGCGGACGGTCTGATCGTCGAGCACCGCGACACGTTCAGCTTCCACCGCTGGGCCCGCCAGGCCCTCGGACCCGTCGGGCTGCTCCTCGGCTGGACACCGCTCGTGCGCTCGGCGGTCAGGCGCAAGGCCGCCGCCCGGCTCGAGGAGTTCACGGGCCCGCTCGCGGAGCCTTAGCGCGCGCCCCCGCCCCGGCGGGCGGCCAGCTTGCGGCGCGCATCGTCGATCTGCTTGCGCGTCTTCGGATCCTTGGCGCGCTGCATCGCCTGCGCGGCGAGCCGGCGGCCCTGCGGGGAGCGGGCGAACCTGGCGACCTTGCTGAAGATAGGCATGCGCCCGGCCTACCCGTGCGGTCCCCCTTTGATCCGCCTTCGCAGCTCCTCCCCCCGGCCGGCCGCGACGGCACGCGCCGCGCGGCGCTCGTCCAGCGCGACCCCCCGGCCGGCGGCGAGCTCGAGCAGCTCCTGGCGCTCGCTGTCCTCGCGCGCCGAGCGCACGAACAGCCAGCCGAGCAGGCAGATCGTGAGGATCGACTCCTCGACCATCATCACCGTGCCCGCGGCGATCTGGTCGGCGAGCGGGTCGGGCGCGTCGTAGACGTCGTAGAACGCGTCGGGCGCCCACAGGAACACGTTGGCCACGACCGTGCCCAGCAGCCGCACGGCGACGATGTAGCCCAGCTTGGCCAGGTTGCCGAACCAGGCCGGCTTGGGCAGCGGCCCGAGCAGCGCCAGCCACACGTTGGCCCCGGCGCCGATGAAGCACAGGTGCTGCAGCGCGTGCGCGGCGTCGGCGCGCACCGCGGCCTCGTGCGGGCCGGCGAGGTGCCAGAACACGAGGTTCGCCGCCCACAGGCCGAGCGCCGCCGCGGGATGGGCGAGCACGCGCAGCCACGACAGCGCCGGGTTGCGCAGCAGCGGCGCCAGCAGCGGCCCGGTGAGGCCCAGCGCGAGCGCCAGGGCGCCGATGTCGGCGATCAGCAGGTGCTCGGCCATGTGCGCCACGAAGCGCTCCTGGGCCAGGTGGCCCAGCGGCGAGACCAGGCTCGCGACGATGACCGCCAGCCCCCCGTACCAGCACGCCTGGCGCCAAGCGGGGACCGGGCGGCCCTGCCCCGCGAGCGTCCGCGCGCGGACCGCGTAGAGCGCCGCGAACCCTGCCGCCGGCGCGATCTGCAGCGGGTCGAGGGCCAGACCCCCGGCGTGGGCGAGCATCACGCCCCGCCCGCGATCAGCAGCACCC
>JACCQW010000431.1 GCA_013813955.1 Solirubrobacterales bacterium | reverse complement strand
CCCGCCGACGGCGCTGCGCGCGAGCCCGCTCGGCGCCTGCCCACGCTGGAGCCCGCGCCGGAGGCCGGTGCCCCGCGTGCCTCCACCGTGCTCGCCCGCCGCGCCGCCGTCGCCATCGGCGGCGTGCTCGCCGCGCTGCTCGTCGTGCTTGCGCTGCGTCGCATCGGCGTCGACCGGATCGCCGAGTCGCTGCTGGCGGCCACGCCGACCTGGGTGCTCGTCGCGCTGGCGCTCATGTGCGCCTCGATGGTCCTGCGCGGGATCGCATGGCACGCGATCCTCCGCGCTGCCCTCCCCGGCGCGCGCGTGCGGCGCTTCGACGCGCTGCAGGGCACGTTCATCGGGGTGCTCATGTCCGCCACGCTGCCCGCCCGCCTCGGCGAGCCGGCGCGTGCGCTGATCGTCGCGCGGCGCATCGGCGGTCCGCGCGAGCACCTGCCGGTGGTGCTGGGCTCGATCGTCTCCCAGACGCTGCTGAACGTCGTGGCCCTGGTGATCCTCGGGATCACGATGTTCTCGACCGTCGACTTCTTCACGAACAACAAGGCGCTGCTGCTCGCGGCGGTCGCGCCGGTGGCGATCGTGGCCTCCGTGCTCCTGCTGCCCGCCCTGCTGCGGCGCGGCAAGCCGTCGCGCTTTCGCCGGGTGGCGACGTTCGCCGGGCAGGTGCGCGGCGCGATTGTGCAGGTGCGCGCCGGCCTGCGGGTCTTCTCCCGGCCGCGGCTGGGCCTCGCCGCCGCCGTCATGCAGCTATCGGCCTGGGCGCTGCAGTGGCTGTCGTGCTACCTGCTGCTCGTCGCCCTCGGGCTGGACGAGCGGGCGGGGATGGCCGCAGCCGCCGCCGTGCTGTTCGCGGTCAACGTGACGGCGGTCCTGCCGGTCACGCCGTCGAACCTCGGCGTCTTCCAGGCTGCGTGCGTGGCCGTGCTCACCGCCTACGGCGTGGGCGCCGCCGACGCCCTGGCCTACGGGATCATCCTGCAGGCCGTGGAGATCGCCACCGCGGTCATCATGGGCGCGCCCGCGCTGGTCAAGGAGGGCGTCTCGTGGAGCGACGTGCGCCTGCGCGCGCTGCACGCCTCACCGGTCGAGCTCGCGCCGCTCGGCGGCAGCTCGGCGGCCTCCGCGCGCGACTTCGCCTAGCCGGCGTCCTCGAGCAGCAGCTCGGCCACGTGGTCGAGGTCGGCCGCGCGCGTGGCGATGAGGCGGCGAGCCTCGTCCTGCAGCGCCTGGAGGTTGCCCGGGCTCGCGTCGTCGAGCGCGTCGCTCGCGCCGCCGGCGCGGTCCAGGACGACCTGGAAGCGGTGGTAGCGCTCCGCGCCCAGCAGGTGGTCGAGCTGGTAGTCGACGGTGTCGGCGGACCCGTCGAAGATCACGTCGATGAGCGGGCGCACCCATTGCGCGAGGCCCCAGCCCGCGGCGTCGGCATGGCGGATCGGCCGCGTGAGCTTGCCGGTGCCCAGCGAGACGATGCGCACCGGCTCCCCGGGGGCGATGCGGGCCGCCTCGGCGAACGCGCACAGCGAAGGGTTGGTGGCGAACACTCCGCCGTCGACCAGCGAGAGATCCGGCCCGCCGCCGGGGGTCGCCACCAGCGCCGGCTCGAAGTAGGTCGGCGCCGCCGCGGTGGCCCGGGCCGCCTGCCACAGCATCAGGTCGCGCGAGGGGTCCTCGGCCGCCCGCCAGCTCTTGACGAAGTACGGCGCGCGCGTCTGCAGCTCGTAGGCGGTGATCAGCACCCGCGTGAGCGCCTGCGACGCGCGGGTCTCGCCCAGGTAGCGGCGCAGCGCGGCGGTCAGCGCGTCGTCGTCGTACTTCTCCTCCAGGACGCCCCAGGCCGAATCGATGCGGTGGCCCAGCGAGCGCGAGAAGATCGCCGGGCCCTCTTCGAGGTACAGGGCGACGAGGTCGGCGGCGGCGTGGCGCGGGCGCCCGTCCGCGCCGGGGATCGCGACCGCCGCGGCGAGGATGCCGCCGGTCGACGTCCCCGCCACGAGGTCGAACAGCTCCGCGGTGCGCCGGCCGGTGCGCGCCTCGAGGTCGGCGAGCACCAGCGCGGGGATGATGCCCCGGATCCCGCCGCCGTCGATCGAGAGGATGGTCAGCGCCACCGATGGCGAATCTACCTGCGATGACCGACGCCTTCGTCTACCTCCTGTGCTGCCGCGATGGCTCGCTGTACTGCGGCTGGACGACGGACGTCGACCGGCGCCTGGCCGCCCACCAGGCGGGCCGCGGCAGCCGCTACACCGCGAGCCGGCTGCCGGTGACGCTCGCACACGTGATGGCGATGCCCGACCGCGGCGCCGCGCGTCGCGAGGAGGCGCGCATCAAGCGCCTCACCCGGGCGCAGAAGCTCGCGCTGCT
>JACCQW010000418.1 GCA_013813955.1 Solirubrobacterales bacterium | reverse complement strand
CGGCCCGACCGCCCCCCGAAGGGACGCCGCCTGGCGGCCAACCGCGTGCGGGAGATCGCCGATGCGGTGGCGAAGGTCCGGGCCGAGCGCCGGCGCGCGGAGCGCTCGACGCGCGAGGTCTTCCTCAAGGGCGCCGACCGCTGGCAGGTCAGCTACTACGCGCGGGCGGCACCGGGCCGGCCGCGGCGGGAGATCGCGCAGGTGCTCGTCGACGATCGCACGGGCGGCGTGCTGGAGGCGTGGACCGGCTACCAGGTCGCATGGACCATGGCGCGTGGCTACGAGGGTGCGTTCGGGCGCAAGGTCAACTCGCCGTGGGTGTGGATCCCGCTCGCCATCGCCTTCGTCGTCCCCTTCGTCGACCCGCGCCGGCCGCGGCGGCTGCTGCACCTCGACCTGCTCGTGCTGAGCGCGTTCTCGGCGTCGCTGGCCTTCTTCAACGCGGCCGATGTCGGGACCTCGGTCCCGCTCGTCTATCCGCTGCTCGTCTACCTGCTCGGGCGCATGCTGTGGGTCGGCCTGCGCCGGCGCGGCGCCGAGGAGCAGGCGGCCCGGCCCCTGCGCCTGCTCGTGCCCGTCACCTATCTGGCGATCGCTGTGGTGTTCCTGCTCGGCTTCCGCGTGGCGCTGAACGTCACGAGCTCGAACGTCATCGACGTCGGCTACGCGGGCGTGCTCGGCGCCGACCGCATCGGAGACGGGCGCGAGCTGTACGGCGCGTTTCCGCAGGACAACCAGCACGGCGACACGTACGGGCCGGCCAACTACGCGGCGTACGTGCCCTTCGAGCAGGCCGTGCCCTGGAGCGGGAGCTGGGACGACCTGCCCGCCGCCCACGGCGCGGCGATCGCCTTCGACCTGCTGGCCTGCCTGCTGTGCTTCCTCATCGGGCGCCGAGTGCGCGGACCCGGGCTGGGGATCGTGCTCGCCTACGCGTGGGTGACGTTCCCGTTCACGCTGTACGTGTCGATGACCAACGCCAACGACGGGCTCGTCGCGGTGCTCGTCCTCGCGGCGCTGTGGGCGGCGTCCAGCGCGCCCGCGCGCGGGGCGTTCGTGGCGCTGGCGGGCCTGACGAAGTTCGCCCCGCTGGCCCTCGCGCCGCTGTTCGCGCTGCATCGGCCGGTGGGATCCGAGCGCGGGCGGGTGCGCGCCGCGGCGCTCTTCGCGCTCGCCTTCGCCGCGACGGCCGCGCTGGCCTTCGTGCCGGTGCTCGCGCACTCCGACCTGCGCGGCTTCTGGGACGCCACGATCGCCTTCCAGGCCGAGCGCGGATCGCCGTTCTCGGTGTGGGGGCTCTACGACGGGGGTTGGCTGGACACGCTGCAGCGCGGGGTCCAGGTGGCCGCCGCGGTCGGTGCGGTGGCGCTCGCGCTCGTGCCGCGACGGCGCGATCTGGTCGGCCTCGCGGCGCTGAGCGCGGCGATCCTGATCGCGCTGCAGCTGGGGATCACGCACTGGTTCTACCTGTACATCCCGTGGTTCTTCCCACTCGTCATGATCGCGCTGCTCGGCCGGTGGGGCGAGCCGGGCCGCGAGCCCGCTCGGGCGTGATCGCTCCGGCCGTCGCCCTCGCTCTCCTGTGGGCGCTGGCCACGACCGTGGGCCCGTTCTCGGACACCACCGTCAACGACCTCTTCGTCTACCGGACCTACGCGGACCTGCTGCGCGACGGCGCGCTGCCCTATCTGGACTTCGGCTTTGAGTACCCGCCGCTGGCCGCGGTGCCGATCGGCCTGGCCGCCCTGCCGGGCGGCGGGGAGGACGCCTACGCGGCGAGCTTCGCGGTGCTCATGCTCGGCTGTGCGCTCGCCGGCCAGCAGCTCGCCGCGCGCCTGGCGGGCGGCGGCCGGGAGGGGGAGACCGTCGCATGGCTGCTCGCACTGGCGCCGGTGCTGATCGGTGCGTCGGTGCGCACGCACTTCGACGCGCTGCCGGTGGCGCTCGCGCTCGGCGCGCTGCTGGCCTTCGCGCGCGACCGGCCCACGGCCGGCTTCGCGCTGCTCGGCGC
>JACCQW010000410.1 GCA_013813955.1 Solirubrobacterales bacterium | reverse complement strand
CGCGCAGCCCGCGCCGGCCGCCGGGCCCGCCGCACCGGCTCAGACGGCCCCGTCCGCGGGATCGGCCCCTGCCCCAACCGGCCCGTCCGCGGGATCGGCCCCTGCCCCAACCGCCACTCCCACGCCGTCCGCGGGCCCCCGCAAGCGCGCCACGGGGATCGTCGACGCGCGCTACACGGTCTCACTGCGCTTCGGCCGCCCCGGGAAGTCCGAGCCGATCGCCGGCCTCGAGCGCCTGCGCCCGCTGCCCTCGGCCAAGGACCCGTTCTTCGTCTTCATCGGCGTGCTGCGCGGCGGGAAGGTGGCTCGCTTTCTCGTCTCCTCCGACGTCAAGACCACCGGCGACGCGACCTGCCGCCCCCGCAGGAGCCTGTGCCAGACGATCGACATGCAACCCGGCGACAGTCAGCGCTTCGAGTTCGACCTCGGCCCCGACGGCGTGCGCCGTTTCGAGATCGACCTGACGGCCATCCGCCCGGCGACCGGCCGCGCGGGCGCGGCAGCGTCTCGGGCGCAGACCTCCGGCGCCCCCGGCCGCTTCGACGTCCTGCGCGCCGACGTGCGCTTCGGCCCGCGGCCGGAGGGGTCCGGATCCTCACGGACGCGGCGCGACGTCGCCCGCCTTGCGTCCTTTCCTCCCGAGGGCGCGCCCGTGGTCCAGTTCCTCGGCGCGCTGGCCGACCGGCGCACCGCGATCTTCATGGTCGCCCCCGGCGTGACGCCCGCGGGAACCCGCGCCTGCCTCGGCGACGCGGAGTGCCGCGTGCTCGCGCTGCGCACGGGGGAGGGCGCGACCCTGCGCTCGGCGGCCGGCGAGCACCGGCTGGACCTACTCTCTCTGCGGCGCACGATTGCGCGAAGCGCCACGGCGGCCGGCCGCGCGCACCGCCGCGAGCACCCGGCCGGGCGCCGGACGATGCGCACGTTCATCTCGGACCGTCACACGGCCTGGGCGTTCAGCCGCTTCTCCTTCTCGCCGCTCACGGGCACCGTCAAGCGCCGGTAGCGGGGCGCCGCTCATCGGGCCCGTACCACCGGCCATAGACTCCGCGCCGCGATGGCGCTGCGTCTTATCACCGCCGGGGAGTCCCACGGGCCCGGCCTCACGTGCGTGGTCGAGGGTCTGCCCGCGGGCCTGCGCCTGCAGGCCGAAGTCCTCAACCGCGACATGGCCCGCCGCCAGCTCGGCCACGGGCGCGGCGGGCGGATGAAGATCGAACGAGACCGCGCCGAGGTCACCGCGGGGGTCCGCCACGGCCGGACGCTGGGCGGCCCGATCGCCCTGCAGATCGCCAACCGCGACTATGCCAACTGGGAGGAGCGGATGAACCCGTGGCCGGTCGAGGTCGACGTGCCCGAGGTGCACCTGCCGCGCCCGGGCCACGCGGATCTCGTCGGCACCCAGAAGTACCGCTTCACCGACGTGCGCGACGTGCTCGAGCGCGCCAGCGCGCGGGAGACCGCCGCACGGGTGGCTGGCGGCGCGCTGGTGCGGGCGTTCCTGGAGGCGCTCGGGGTGCAGGTGCGCTCGCACGTCGTGCAGATCGGCTCCGTGCACGCGCCCGCGCGCGTGCGGGCGCTCGCCCTGGCGGACTTCGAGGGCGTCGACGAGGACCCCGTCCGCTGCCTGGACCCCGAGGCCGGCCGCGCGATGGTCGGGCACATAAACGAGCAGCGCAAGGCCAACGAGTCGCTCGGAGGCGTCTTCGAGGTGGTGGTCTTCGGGCTCGTCCCGGGGCTGGGCTCGCACGTGTCCTGGGAGGAGCGCCTGGACGGTCGCCTGGCGATGGCGATCTGCTCGATCCAGGCGATCAAGGGCGTCGGGCTGGGGGAGGGCTTCGAGCTGGCGGGCAAGCCGGGCTCGCAGGCCCACGACGAGATCTTCTTCGACGAGGAGCGCGGCTTCCACCGCCAGACCAACCACGCGGGCGGCCTGGAGGGCGGCATGACGACCGGCGACCCGCTCATCGCCCGGGGCGCGATGAAGCCGCTGCCGACGCTCACCAAGCCGCTGCGCTCGGTGGACATCTCCAGCCACGAGCCCGCCGAGGCGCTGCGTGAGCGGACCGACTCCTGCACGGTCCCGGCGGCCGGCGTGGTGGGCGAGGCGATGGTCGCCTTCGTGATCGCAGAGGCCTATCGGGCGAAGTTCGGCGGCGACCACATCGCCGACGTCATCGCCGCCGTGGATGCCTACCGCGAGCGGATCGGATGGGCGGCACGCTCGTCCTCGTAGGGTTCATGGGGGCGGGGAAGTCCTCCGCCCTGCCCGGCGTCCTGGACACCGACGCGCTGCTCGAGCGCGAGCTGGGGACGTCGATCGCGGAGTTCTTCGCGCAGCACGGCGAGAGCGAGTTCCGCCGGCGTGAGGAGGAGGTCGTGCTGCGCGCGCTGGCCGGCGGTGGCGATGTCGTGGCGCTGGGCGGCGGCAGCGTGACCTCCGTGCGTGTGCGCGAGGCGCTGGCCGAGCACACGGTGGCCTGGCTGGACGTGGGCGCCGACGAGGCGTGGCGGCGTGTGCAGACGGGGATGGCGGAGGAGGCCTTCGCCCCGCGTCCGCTGGCCACCGACCGCGGCGCCTTCGACGCCCGGCATGCCGAGCGCCAGCCGCTGTACGAGTCGGTCGCCGACGCCTTCCTGCCCGAGGGTGATCCCGGCCTCGTCGCGCGGGCGCTGCCCGCGCTGCGCGCGCTGCCGGCCGGCTGCAAGCTCGTGTGGGCTCGCAGCGCGGGCGGCGAATACCCGGTGTTCGTCGGCCGCGGCGCGCCCGACTGGTCGCCGAGTGGGCGCGCCTTCGTCGTCACCGACGAGCACGTGGCCCGGCTGCATCCCCGTGAATCCGATCCCCACCCGCCCCATGTCCTCGCCGCCGGCGAGGAGCACAAGACCCTCGGCGCGGCCGAGGCGCTCTGGCGCGCGATGGCGCAGGCCGGGCTGGCCCGCGACGATCACGTCGTGGCGGTGGGCGGCGGCGTCGTCGGCGACCTCGCGGGTTTCTGCGCGGCCACCTACCAGCGCGGGATCGCGATCGTGCAGGTCCCGACCACGGTGGTCGCACAGGTGGACTCCGCCTACGGTGGCAAGACCGGCGTCGACCTGCCCGAGGCCAAGAACTACGTCGGCGCCTACCATCAGCCTGCCGCCGTCCTCGCCGACGTGGCCACGCTGGACACGCTGCCGCGCGAGGAGCGGGCGGCCGGCTACGCCGAGGTCGTCAAGACCGCGCTGATCGCGGGCGGCTCGCTGTGGGAGCGGGTGGCGGGCGGGGCGGCGGTCGACGAGCGCATCGTCCTGGACTGCGCGCGGACGAAGCTCGCGATCGTGGCCGCGGACGAGCGCGACGGCGGCGCCCGCCAGCTGCTGAACCTCGGGCACACCGTCGGGCACGCGATCGAGACCGCCACGGCCTACCGGCGCTACCGCCACGGCGAGGCGGTCGGCCTCGGCCTGCTTGCGGCGCTGCGCCTCAGCGGGGCGAACGACCTGCGCGCGCAGGTCGCCGGCCTGCTGCGCTCCGCCGGGCTGCCGACCGTGCTGGAGGGCGCCGATCCCGCCGCCGTGACCGCGGCGACGGGGCGCGACAAGAAGCGCCGCGGCGGCGCGGTGGCGTTCGTACTCGCCGCCGCGCCCGGGGACGTGCGCTTCGGCCAGCCCGTCGGCGACGACGACCTGCTCGCCGTCGTGGAAGAGTTGACCGCGCGATGAGAAACCGCGTCCAGGTCATGCACGGGGTCAACCTGGACCAGATCGGCCGTCGCGACCCCGAGCACTACGGTGACCTCACGTTCGCCCAGCTCGAGCAGCGCATTGACGCCTTCGCCCACGAGCTCGGCCTCGACGCGCGCTTCTTCCAGACCAACTCGGAGGGCGAGTTCGTCGAGCACCTGCACCGCGTGGTGGACGTGGCCGACGCCCTGCTCGTCAACGCGGGCGCCTGGACGCACTACTCCTACGCGATCCACGACGCGCTCGAGTTCGCCGGGCTGCCCGCGGTCGAGGTGCACCTCTCCGACGTGCAGGCGCGGGAGCAATGGCGCCGGCACTCCGTGCTCGCCCCCGCCTGCATCACGGTGATCAGCGGCAAGGGCCCTGACGGCTACCGCGAGGCGCTCGCCGCGCTCAAGGCCGAGCTGGAGGCATGAAGGCCCGGCCCGAGCGCCTCGCCGCGGTCGTGGCGGGGCGCGACCTGCACGCGCTCCTGATCTCCGATCTGGTCAACGTCCGCTGGCTCACCGGTTTCACAGGGACCAGCGCGGCGGCCGTGGTAGGGGAGGGCGTTCTGCGCTTCGTCACGGACTTCCGCTACCTCACGCAGGCCGCCGACCAGGTCGGCACCGCGTGGGAGCGCGAGATCTCCTCCGACCTGCTCGAGCGCGTCGCCGAGGGACTGCCGGACGGCGGCGAGCCTCTGCGCCTGGGCTTCGACGACGCGCACCTGACCGTGAAGCAGCACGCGCGCCTGGGCGAGCTCGTGCCCGAGGGGGTCGAGCTCGTCGCGGCGGGCGGGATCCTGGAGGAGCTGCGCGCGGTCAAGGATGCCGGCGAGCTCGACGCCATCCGCGCCGCCGCCCGGCTGGCCGACGAGGCGCTGGAGGATGTGCTCCGCGGCGGGCTGGCCGGAAGGACCGAGCGCGACGTCGCCCTGGGGATCGAGATCGCGATGCGCCGGCGCGGGGCGGAGGGCGCCTCGTTTCCGCCGATCGTCGCCGCCGGCGCGCACGGCGCGCTGCCCCACGCCGAAACGCGCGACGTGGCCATCCCGACCGGCACGCTGGTAGTCGTCGACTGGGGCGCCCAGCTCG
>JACCQW010000404.1 GCA_013813955.1 Solirubrobacterales bacterium | reverse complement strand
GGAGCTGGGGTCCGGCGGCCGGCTCGTCCTCGGCGAGCTCGCGGGCTACGACGAGCCCCAGGCGGCGGCGGCCACCGCGGCCGAGTTCGCCCGCGCGCTGCCCCGGGACGTCATCTGCCGTCCCGGGCCCTGGGCTCAGCACACCTATGTGGGGGAGCGGTCACGGCGCGAGGACGAGCCCGACGCCGCCGATCCCGCGAAGGCGGGCAACCTGCCGCTGATCGACGCGATCGACCGCGTCCTGCGCCGCCGCGGCTGCCCCAAGCCGATCTGGATCACGGAGACCGGCAGCTTCGACCACCGATGCGAGGCCATCGCCGCCGCGCTGGCCGACTGGGCGCGCGACCTGCGTGTGGACGCCGCCTTCCAGTACACGTTCCGCGAGGACAGCGAGTTCCCGGTGGGGCTGGCGGATGCCAGGCTGAGCCGGACGTACCCGGCCTACGAGGCGTGGCGCGCTGCCGCCCGGCCGGGTGGGCCACCCGACCGGCCCTGCGCCTGAGAGGCGAGGGACCGGGGGGCAGCGGGCCTACGCGGCCTCGCGCAGCGCCTCGAGCTCAGGCAGCTTCTCGAGGCGGCGCAGCGCGGACTCCTCCAGCGCGCGGCGCCGGTGTGGCGGGGGGACCTCCGCGCCGGGCCTGCTGCCCAGGCCGTAGCGCAGCTCGATCACGCTGCGCTCGTCCTCGGGGAGCGTGCGCAGCGCCTCGGCGACGCGCAGGGCCATCGTCGCGCGATGGACCTCGTCCTCCATCGGCGGGGCGTCGTCGGCCTGCAGCGCACCGAGGGTCGTGTCGCCCTCCGAGCCCACGTTCTGGTCGAGGCTCGGCGGCGTGTAGTCCAGCACGATGAGGCGCTCAACCTCGTCGACCTCCAGCTCGGTGGCGGTCGCCAGCTCCTCGAGGGAGGGCTCGCGCTCGAACTTCGTGATCAGCTCCGAGCGGGCGCGGGCGATGCGCCGGGCGCGCCCGGCCATGTGCGCGGGCAGCCGGATGAGGCGCCCGCTGTTGTCCAGGCCGCGCTGCATCGCCTGGCGGATCCACAGCGTCGCGTAGGTGGAGAAGCGAAAGCCCTTGCGCCAGTCGAACTTCTCGGCGGCGCGGATGAGGCCCAGAGTCCCCTCCTGCACGAGGTCGCCGAGGCTCAGGCCATGGCCTTGATAGCGGCGCGCGATCGAGACCACGAGCCGGATGTTGCTGTTGACCATGCGCTCCTTGGCGGCGAGGTCACCGCGCTCGATGCGCTTGGCCAGCTCGATCTCCTCCTCCGGTCGGAGCAGAGGGAACGTTCCCGCGTGGCGCAGGAGCTGATCGAGGGCGTCGACGGGCGTCATGTCCGCCACACGCCGGGCGGAAGCGTGCATCTTCGTGGTGCTCACTCCTTCAGAAAGCCGAGTTGAACAGTGGGAATTGTAGCAGATCGTTGCTTGCGCAACGTTCACTGGTCCCTCCGGTCGTCGGCCACCGGGCGTACCCTGTCGATCACGGTTGCGAACACCCTGCGGGAGCGGTTGGGCTTCGTCGAGGAGCTGTTCAGGTGAGCTGCGCCGACACGGCCACGCCGTCCAGGGCGGACAGCGCGCGCTGCACCGATGCGTCGATGCAGGTGAACACCGGCGTGTCGCGCAGCGTGTAGCGCGAGGACTCCGTCGTGCGCAGCCGCTGGACGAGGTCCAGGAACGCGCTCGCGTCGTCGGTCTCGAAGGCGACCACGAACTCCTGATCGTCCAGGCCGAACGAGTAGGAGGTGTTCAGCTCGATCTGGGGGTACTCGCGGCCGACCCGGATGTGCTCCTGCATGACCGCGTGGCGCTCGTCCGCGCTGAGCAGGTACCACGCTCGCGTCTTGACGAACGGATAGACGAAGAGGTACCTGGCATGCGCCGGGCGCACCTCCAGGCGCGACTCGTCGGAGTACTCCGACGGCTTGGTCATGGCCAGGAAGGAGTGGGGGATCGAGGTCCACTTCATGAGGCCGCTCTGGCCGAGCACGACGTGGAACTCGTGGATGCGGTCGAGGTTCTCCGCCTGCGAGAGGAGCATGAGGTCGCAGTCGCCGCGGGTCCCCACCGTCGAGAACGCGCGCAGCAGGTGGCCGTCGGCGAAGTCCGCGCAGGCGGCCGCGAACTCGCGCTTGTCGATGGCACGCACGTCGTCGTCCAGGCGCCGCCAGGCGGGGTCCACCTTGAGGAAGGTGTACTTGACGAAGTGGCGCGCCGGCACGACCAGACAGCATAGTGAGGGGGTGCACCCGTTCCGGCTCGCGGCCCTGACCGTGCTGCTCGCCCTCGGCGGGGCCGTTCCCGCGCACGCCCAGCAGGCCCCGCGCGCGGTCATCGCCTTCCTGCCCAGCGGCGGCGAGAACAACCCCGATCCCGTCCTGGACCGTCTCGAGGCACGCGAGCAGCTGGCGCTCGGCATGGCCAGCATGGCCCAGGGCCAGTACTCGCGCGAGCAGGCGGTCCTCGACATCAGCGCGGGCTCGCGCACGTCGGCCGCGGCCTATGACCCCGAGCGCCCGCCCGACGTCGAGCTGGTCCTCGGCGGGGACGGCACCGGCTTCATCTTCCGCTGGAGCAAGGCGCTGGAGCGCGCCAAGACGGCGCTCGCCGACATCCAGCCCGGGCTGCTGGCCGGGAAGATCGCCGACGGGGGGGGCTACGCCGGGGTGGAGAGCCGCGGCCACCTCGAGGCCGTGGTGGCCGCCGATCGCGCCGGCGACGTGCGCGAGGTGTCGCTGGGGGCGGCGTCGGACCTCGCTTCGCGCGCCCGCGACCTGCTGGCCCGCCATCGCCTCGTCGTGGTCGGCCTGCCGACGGCCGACAAGGGCGACGCCGCGCTGGACGCGCTGCTGCGCCACCGGCGCACCGAGGACCTGCTCATCGTCCTGCAGACCCCGCCCGACTCGCAGGTGCCCCAGCTGCTGCCGATCGGCGTGGCCGGGCTGGGCGGCGCGCGCGCGCTGACCTCGGCGACTACGCGGCTGGACGGCATCGTCGCCGGGATCGACATCGCCGCGACCGTGCTGCGCCGCCTGGACATCGACGTGCCGTCGGACCTCAAGGGGCAGCGCATCCGCGAGACGGGCACGCGCGACGCCGGAGCGCTGCGGGCGGTGGAGTCGCGCCTGGGGGTGGTCCGCGGCCGGCGCATACCCACGCTGCAGGCGCTGCTGTTCTCCTGGGTGGCGCTGACGCTGGTCCTCGGGCTGGCCGCCGACCGGCGAGGGGTCCGTGCCGCGCTGCGCATCGGCGGGCTCGCCGTGCTGTGGGTCCTGCCGGTGCTGCTCGTCGCGGGCGTGCTCGCGCCCAGCCGCACCGTCGAGGTGGGCCTCGTGACGCTCGGGTCGCTGCTGCTGGGCGTGCTGACCGACCGCTTCGTGCGCTGGCCGCGCGGGCCGGTCGTGCCCGCGGCCGTGACGATGATCTCCTACGCGGTGGACCTCGCGCTGGGATCGCCGCTGATCCTCCGCTCGCTCCTGGGCCCCAACCCGCGCTCGGGCTCGCGCTTCTACGGGCTGGGCAACGAGCTCGAGGCGACGCTGCCCGTGCTGCTGCTCGTCGGGCTGGCGGCCCTGCTCTGGGGCCGCGGGCGCTCGCGCGGGGGCGCCGCGCTGTTCGCCGGCACGGGGCTGGTGCTCGGGGTCTTCGTCGGCTCGGGGCGCCTGGGCGCGGACGTCGGCGGCGTGATCACGGTCGGCGGGGGGGTCGCCGCGGCCACCGTGCTGATGCTGCCCGGCGGGGTGACGCGGCGGATCGTCGCCATCGCGGTGGCGGTCCCGGCGGTCGCCGTGGTCGCGCTCGCCGGGCTGGATCTGCTGACCGGCGGCGACGGGCACTTCACGCGCACGGTCCTGCAGGCCGAGGACGGCGCCGCGCTGTGGGACGTGGTCAAGCGCCGCTACACGCTGGCCTTCAACGTGCTGGTGAACGGGGCGATGCCCTTCATCACCGCCGTAGCGCTGCTCGCGAGCGCCTACGCGTGGCGCTACCGCGAGCGCATCTACGCTCCGCTGCGCGGGTCACCGCCCTGGCACGCCGCGCTGCTGGGCAGCCTGGCCGCCTCGGTGACGGGCGCGCTGTTCAACGACTCCGGCCCGATCCTGCTGGTGTTCGGCGTATTCGTGCTCGCGTGCGTGACCGCGTACGTGCGGGGGGATCCGGCGCTGGCCGGCGAATCGCCATCCGACGTGGAGAGCCCCTAGGATTCCCGGATGCGCATCGCGCTCGTGTCCCCGTACTCGTGGACGTACCCGGGGGGGGTGACGCGACACATCGAGGCCCTCGCGGAGCAGTACCTCGCAACCGGCCACGACGTTCGCGTGCTCTCGCCCGTCGACCCCGACGACCGTCTCGCCGCCCGCCTGCACCGCGGCACGCGGCCGTCGGCCCGACCGCTGCCGGAGTGGGTCGTCCCGCTCGGGCGGACCCTGGGCGTCGGGTCAAACGGCTCGATGTCGAACCTCGCCTACACCCCGTCGGCGGTCAGCATCCTGCGCCGCGAGCTGCGCGGCGGCGGCTTCGACGTCGTGCACCTGCACGAGCCCGTCGCGCCCGTGGCCGGCTGGGACGCCCTGTGCTCGGTCGACGCGCCGCTGGTCGGGACCTTCCACTGCTACTCCGACAACGCGGTCTCCAACAACATCGCCAACCTGATCGGCGCGCGCCGGCGGCTGAACCGGCTGCACGTGCGCATCGCCGTCTCCGAGGCGGCCGCGTGGACCGGCCGGCGCTTCTACGGCGGGCGCTATCGCGTGATCCCCAACGGCGTCGACGTGCCCGCCCCG
>JACCQW010000378.1 GCA_013813955.1 Solirubrobacterales bacterium | reverse complement strand
GCGCACGGGCAGGCGGTCATGCCCTGGGCGGCGACGCCGATCAGCCGGCGGGTGCCCGCGGCCGACGCCACCGCCGAGCCGTAGAGCGTGTAGATCTCCTGGGTGAGGACGGCGGAGACCGGCGCGGGCTTGTGCTCGGGGTAGCGCGCGGCGACGGTCACCTCGGCGCGCCGGGCGCCCTGGCGGCCGCGCACCAGCTCGGCTACGCGCTGGGCGAGCTCCTCGGCCTTGAACGTCGACTCACCCAGGACGGCCTCGCTGATGGCGTCGTTGACGACCTCCTCGAAGCGCGACATGTGCGCGCCCTTCTGCTGCGGGCCCAGGTCGACGAAGCACTCCAGCCGAGCGGAGAAGAGCTGCTCCTCGGCGCCCTGTCGGATCCGGACGATCTTCTCGACGCCGGTCACCCCGACGCGCGAGAGGCTGACGTGCAGGCTGGGCAGCTGGGCCTGCACGTCGGGACCGGACGAGCTCAGGCTCTGTGACATGGATCGAGGGTAGCCGAAGATGTGCGGGTTTCTGCCCTGACTCCGCCTGATTCTTGTGCTATCACTCACGACGTTGAGTCGCGAAGGGCGGACCACGGATGGTCGCCACTCGGGCAGGGCTTTGGATGGAATCCGAGGGGGGCCGAACGATCGAGAACCAGGTTCTGCTTGAGTACGAGGCGCCGATCCACGAGCTGGAGGAGCTTCGGGCGCTGATCACCGACGGCCAGGAGCGCGGGTTCCTGACCTTCGATGAGATCGCCACCGCGCTGGAGGAGGTCGAGGTCACCAAGGAGCAGCTCGGTGACCTGCACCGTTTCCTCTCCGAGCAGGGAATCGACGTGGTGGGCGCCGACGGGCGACGTGCGACGTCGGAGACCGCGAAGGTCGAGGCCGCCGCCGAGGCGCGCAAGGCGACAGCCGCCGGGGGGCCGGTGGCGCCGAGGAAGCCGGAGATCGACCTCACGGTCGAGCCGTCGCTGGACTCGCTGCGCCTGTACCTGCGCTCGATCGGCCGCGTGCCGCTGCTGACCGCCGAGGAGGAGGTCGCGCTCGCCAAGCGCATCGAGCGCGGCGACATGGCCGCCAAGCAGCACATGGTCGAGGCCAACCTACGCCTCGTCGTCTCCATCGCCAAGGGGTATCTCGGCCGCGGGCTGACCTTCCTGGATCTCATCCAGGAGGGCTCGCTCGGGCTCATCCGCGCCGTGGAGAAGTTCGACTACCGTCGTGGCTACAAGTTCTCGACGTACGCGACGTGGTGGATCCGCCAGGCGGTCACGCGCGCGATCGCCGACAAGGGCCGCACGATCCGCATCCCGGTCCACATGGTCGAGAAGCTCAACAAGGTGGTCCACGTGGAGCGCCAGCTCGTGCAGGCCCTCGGCCGGGAGCCCACGCCGGAGGAGATCGCCGGGCATCTGGAGTGCACGCCGCGCGAGGTGCGCGAGATCCTGCGCATGAGTCAGCAGCCGATCTCGCTGGAGCGCCCGGTGGGCGAGGAGGACGAGTCCGAGCTGGGGGACTTCGTCGAGGACCACAGCGCCCCGTCGCCGTTCGAGCTGGCGGCCGAGAGCCTGCGCCGTGACAACGTGCGCGGCGCGCTGGCCGCGCTGCCCCAGCGCGAGCGCGAGGTCATCGAGATGCGCTTCGGGCTGACCGGCGGGCGCCCGCGCACGCTGGAGGAGGTCGGCCGCACCTTCAACGTCACGCGCGAGCGCATCCGCCAGATCGAGAACCACACGCTCAAGAAGCTCGAGTCGCTTCCGGAGGCGCAGAGGCTGCGCGACGCGTCCTGACGCGCTCCCGCTGATCGCTACACTGGCCGCCGCCCGGCGGGGTTCCGGAGCGGTCAAACGGGCTCGGCTGTAAACCGAGTGGCTCTGCCTTCGCAGGTTCGAATCCTGCCCCCGCCATGGCGGTCGAGCCCGCCGGCGTCGAAGCGGGGCGCCGCGGCTGGGGGAGTGGCGTCCACCGATCCGACGTGCGACGATCGGCGCATCTCGAGTCGAAGGGAGTCGCGCCGTGGAGTCCTCCGCCCCCGCCCGGGTTCTGATCGTCGCCCACAAGACGGCCGCCACTCCCGCGCTGCTCGACGCCGTCCGGAAGCGCGCGACCGCCGGCCCCGCCGTCTTCACGCTGCTGGTGCCCAACGTGACGCACGGGCTGCACCGCGTGGTGGACGCCGAGGACGTCGCCGAGACCGAGGCGCAGATGGTGCTCGACCTCGCGCTGCCGCTGCTGTCGGATGCCGTCGGCGCGGAGGTCCAGGCGATGATCGGCGACGCCAACCCGCTCGACGCGGTGCAGGACGCGATCAACGTGCAGGGCTGCGACGAGATCATCATCTCGACGCTGTCGGCGCGGATGTCGCGCTGGCTGAAGATGGATCTGCCGAGCAAGCTCAAGGGCCTCGGGCTGCCGGTGACCGTCGTGACCGCTCCGGGTGCCGCAGACGCCGCCGGGACGGGCGCTGAGACGGGCGCGGCACCCTGACGGGCGGGCGCTGGGCCCCGCCGTTCAAGCCGGCCAGGAGCGCCCCGATTCAGGCTGTACAGTGAGGAGCGTCCAGCCCTCTTAGCTCAGTTGGTAGAGCACTTCCATGGTAAGGAAGGGGTCTCCGGTTCGAGTCCGGAAGAGGGCTTTTTGAACACGACCGAAAGCAGCTGATGAGCTTCGGACAGCCGCACAGACCTGCCTCATGATGGGCCGTCGTCACAGTCGCCGCCGAAGCAGCCGGGTACAGGTGCGAGGCTGCGGGTGCTGCCTGCCGATCCCGCTCGGGACGGCGATCCTGACCGGGGTCGCGCTGCGCGCCGCCGCCGCCCGTCTGGGCTCGCGCTGATGTTCTTCTTCTCCAACCGCATGGGCTGTCTCGGCTCGCTGGTGGTCTCCGTCGTGGGGACGGTGCTGCTGCTGGTGATCCTGGGCGTGATCAACCTCGGCTGACCGCCGCCGGCGGGCCTGTCCATGCGAACGTCCCCTGCCGGCCCGGGCCGCGTGGCCTTCGTCCTCGGCGGCGGCGGTGGCCCGCTCGGCGCCCACGAGGTCGGCATGCTCGGCGCGCTGATCGAGCGCGGCATCGTCCCGGACCTCGTGCTCGGGACCTCGGTCGGCGCGATCAACGGGGTGGCAGTCGCCGCCGATCCGACCGTCGCCGGCGTCGAGCGGCTGGCCGGCGTGTGGTCGGCGATCGATCGCAGCGACGTCTTCGAGGGCTCCGTGCTGGGGCGGCTGACCACACTTGCGCGCACCCGCACCCACCTGCACGACAACGCGTCGCTGCGCGCGTTGCTGACCGAGGCGCTCCCGGTGAGCCGCATCGAGGATCTCGCCGTCGCGTTTCAGTGCGTGGCCGCGAGCATCGAACACGCCTCCGAGCACTGGTTCACCGGCGGTCCGGTCGTCGAGGCCGTCCTGGCCTCGGCCTCGGTGCCGGGCATCCTGCCGCCGGTCGAGATCGAGGGCGAGCACTTCATCGACGGCGGCATCGTCAACAGCATCCCGGTGAGTCGCGCCGTCGAGTTGGGGGCGCGGCAGATCTACGTCCTGCACGTGGGCCGCCTGGACCGGCCGCTCGAGCCTCCGCGGTGGCCGTGGGAGGTCGCCCTTGTGGCCTTCGAGATCGCCCGGCGACACCGCTTCATCGGCGATCTTGCCGCGCTGCCGGAGGAGATCGACGTGCATGTGCTGTCGACCGGGCAGCAGGACCCGCCGCGCTACACCGACCTGTCGCAGTTTCGCTACCGCGACACCTCGAACGTCGGTGAGCGCATCGAGCGCGCCCGCCAGGCGTCGGCGCGCTACCTCGAGGAGCACGGGCTGGGGGCGACCTGATGCCCGTTCCCCCGACGCTCGTCCGGCGCCTGGTCGTGGCGCCGCTCGTCCTCCTGGCCGAGGCCGCGCTCGTCGTCCTGTCACCGCTGCTCGGTCTGGTCGCGGTGCTGCTGTCGCCGCTTCTGGGCGGCTGGCGCCCCCTGCGGGTGCTGGCGATCGCGGTCGGGTACGCCGCCCGGCACCTCGTGTCGACGCTCGCGTGCCTGGGGCTGTGGGTCGTCGGCGGCTTCGGCCGCCACGCGGAGTCCGCACGCATGCAGCGCGCCCACTACGCCGTGCTGAGCTGGTTCGTGGGCGGCGTGTACCGGTCGATGACACGGCTGTCGCGCGTGGACGTCCAGGTCAGCGAGTCGGCGGCGGCCGGGGAGGCGCTGACCGCCGGCCGGCGTCCTGTCGTCGTGCTGGCCCGCCACGCGGGCGAGGGCGACTCGCTGCTGGTCCTGCACGAGCTGCTGTGTCGCCACGGCCGCCGGCCGCGAGTGGTCCTCCACGAGGCCCTGCGGATGGACCCTCTGATCGACGTCCTCGGCCGGCGATTGCCCAATCGGTTCGTCGATCCGCGCGGCGGCGACACCGAGGCCGAGATCGCCGCCATGACCCGGGACCTCGACGACGACGGCGCGGTGCTCATCTTCCCCGAGGGCGGGAACTTCTCGCCCGCCCGTCGGCAGCGGAGCATCGAGCGCCTCGAGCAGGCCGGACACGACGAGGAGGCGGCGTGGGCGCGCGAGATGCGCCACGTCTCCGCGCCGCGGCCCGGTGGCGTGCTGGCGGCCCTCGAGGCCGCTCCGCACGCCGACGTGGTCTTCGTCGGTCACGCCGGAGTCCCCACCGGACCGCGCGACCTGTGGCGTCTGCTGCCCGCCGACCAGACCGTGCAGCTGCGGCTGTGGATGGTCGGCGCCGACGAGATACCAGCCGATCGCGACGAGCGGATCGACTGGCTCTTCGGCTGGTGGCGCACGCTCGATGAGTGGGTGGACGAGCGCCAGGGGCAGGACGCCCAGCGCGCGACGTAGTCCGGCCGCGTCCTGTCGCTAGATCGCTCATGCGATAGTCCCGCCGCATGGCGCGCTATGACCTGAGCGGCAAGGTGGCGCTGGTCACGGGCGGGGCCCGCGGGATCGGCCTCGCGACGGCCCGCGCCCTGCTGGCCCGCGGCGCAACGGTGGTGATCGTCGACCTCGACCGGTCGGCGGCGGAGTCGGCCGCGGCGCAGCTGCACGACACGCGCGCGCTCGGCCTGGCGGCGGA
>JACCQW010000333.1 GCA_013813955.1 Solirubrobacterales bacterium | reverse complement strand
GCTCCGGCCTGGCCATCTCCCCCGACGGAAGCCGCGCGGCCGTGGGCGCCAACCGCGGCAGCCGCGCGACCGCGATCGCCGACCTCTTCCGCGGGCGCCTGGTCAGGCGCCTGCGCACCGGTGCCGGGCCGGGCGCCCCCGCCTATGGCTCCGACGGGCCGCGGCTGTACATCGCCGACGGGCGCTCGGGCACCGTGTCGATCGTCTCGACGATCTCCTACGGGCGTCTCGGGGTGCAGCGCCTGGGCGGCGGCGTGCGACCACGGGCGCTGGCCGTCGAGCCCGGGCTGGCGATCAAGCGCGGGACCGAGGGCCCCGACCAGATCACGGGCACCCGCGGCCGTGACCGCCTCGAGGGCCTCGGCGGCGACGACGGGCTGCGCGGCGGTCGCGAGGCCGACGCGCTGCTCGGCGGCGCGGGCAACGACCTGCTCGTCGGCGGCTCGGGCAACGACGTCCTCGACGGCGGCGAGGGCGACGACCGCCTCACCAGCCAGGCGGGCAACGACATCCTGCTCGGCGCCCAGGGCCGGGACGCGCTGTTCGGCGGCACCGGCAACGACAAGCTCGACGGCGCCACCGAGGACGACTACCTCGACGGCGGCGACGGCGACGACACCGTGCTCGGCGGCGAGGGCAACGACAAGATCATCGAGGCCGGGCTGGGCAACGACTTCCGCCTCGACGGCGGCCCGGGAGACGACTTCGTCAACGGCAACCGCGGGTCAGACCGCATCTTCGGCGGTGCGGGCAACGACAACCTCCTCGGCGGCTCGGGCAGCGAGCTGATCGACGCGGGCACGGGCGACGACACGATCGACGGCGGCACGGCGGGGGACCGGCTCTATGGCCGCGACGGCGACGACAGCATCCGCGGCGACGCCGGCAAGGACTCGATCTACGGTGCCGACGGCGCCGACGTGATCGACGGCGGGTCGGGCGAGGACTACCTCTCCGGCGGGCCGGGCTCCGACGACATCGTCGCCGGGCCGGGCGAGGACGAGGTCAACGCGGGGCCGGGCAACGACACCGTGCGCGTGGCCGACGAGGACTCCGACAGCGTCAACTGCGGCTCGGGGCGCGACACCGTCTACGTCGAGGGCACCGCGCCCGACCGCGACGGGCTGAGCAGCTGCGAGACGGTCATCCAGGTGCCGCCCGAGCCGTCGACCGACGCGCCGCCGTCCTCCAACATCATCGCCGGCACGGCGGGCAACGACGCGCTCATCGGCACGCCCGGCAAGGACTCCATCTTCGGGGCGGACGGCAACGACGAGCTGTTCGGCAACGAGGGCGAGGACTACGTCGACGGCGAGAACGGCAACGACGTGCTGCACGGTGGTGCCGGCAACGACTCGCTGCACGGCCGCGGCGACGACGACACGATCCTGGGCAACGAGGGCGACGACTACATCACCGGCGACCGCGGCCGCGACACGATCAACGGCGGCGCCGGCAACGACACGATCTTCGGCAACCTCGACGACGACGTCGTGGCGGGCGACGAAGGCGACGACCGCATCAACGTCGTGGGCGGCGGCGTCGACCGTGTGGACTGCGGCCCGGGCAACGACGTGGTCTTCGCCGACACGGCGGACGCGATCAACCCCAGCTGCGAGGACGTCAGGCGCTGATCAGGCGCCCGGCGAGCACCCGCCAGCCGTCGGCGAGCTGCTCGAGCGACATGCCCTGCACCTGTAGCTGATACAGGCACAGGTCGGCGGCCATCGGCGCCAGCAGCGCGTCGGCCGCGTAGGCGGCGTCCAGGCCGGGGGCCGCCTCGGCGAGCAGGATCATGAGATGCATGCGGTAGGTCGCGTACACCGGGTGGCGCATCCGTGCCGCCGGCGAGCGCTCGGCCGCGCGCAGCAGCTCGCCGTGGGTCTCCACGTGCGCGAGCATCGCCGGGCCGAAGGCGAGCAGGCGCTCGCGCGCGGGGGCGCCTGGGCCCAGCGGCGCCGGGCCGCGGATGAACGCCTCCTGAAACGCCGTCTCGCCGTCGTCGAGCACCGCACGCAGCAGCCCGCCGCGGTCGCCGAAGCGGCGGAACACGGTCCCCTTTCCCACTCCCGCCGCCGCCGCGATCTGGTCCAGCGAGACGTGCTCGACGCCGTCGCGCCCGAACAGCTGCCGGGCCGCGGCCAGGATCCGGCGGCGGTTGCGCTGCGCGTCACAGCGCTCGACCGGATCGGAGCCCAGGACAGGGATCGGCAGCGGCTCGGGCATACGGACAGGCTACTAAGTGGGACTCCGGTCCGGTTGTGCTATAAACAGAAGCCTGGTCCGTTTCGACCCGAAGGAGCCTCATTCCCATGACCGTCACCCAGCAGCGCCTCCCCACCGGCACGTGGCAGTCCGATCCCGTCCACTCGTCGGTCACCTTCCGCGTCAAGCATCTCGGCGTGTCCACCTTCCGGGCCGGCTTCGCCGAGATCGACGCCTCCTACGACGGCGACTCCGGCACGCTGACCGGCTCGGTCCCCGTCGCGAGCCTTGACATCTCCCAGGAGGACCTGCGCGGCCATCTGCTGTCGGCCGAGTTCTTCGACGCCGACCGCCACCCCGAGGTGCGCTTCACCGCCACCGAGGTGCACCGCGGCGACGGCGACGCGCTCGTCGTGCCGGGCGAGCTGACGATCAGCGGGGTCACCAAGCCGGTCCAGGCGCGCGGGCGCATCGGCGAGCCGGGCGACGGCATGGGCGGCGACCGCCGCATCGAGATAGAGCTGTCGGCCACCATCGACCGCCGCGACTTCGGCATGGACTGGCAGGCCGAGCTGCCCGGCGGCAAGGTCGCCGTGGCCAACGACGTCACGCTCGAGGTCGTCCTCGAGCTGACGCAGCCCGCGGAGTAGCGACCGTGCGCGTCCTCGGGCTGTCCGGCTCCCTGCGGGCCGACTCGCACAACACCCGGCTGCTCCGGGCGGCGGCCCCCCTGCTGCCGCCCGGCGCGCAGCTCGTGCTGTACGAGGGGCTGCGGGAGATCCCGCCGTTCGACGACGACGTGCGTCGCGGCCAGCCGCGGCCCGGGGCCGTGCGGGCACTGGAGGACGCGGTCCGCGGCGCCGACGCGGTGCTCGTCGCCACGCCGGAGTACAACCACTCGATCCCCGGCCAGCTCAAGAACGCGATGGACTGGCTCTCGCGCCCGCTTCAGACCAGCGCGCTGCGCCACAAGCCCGTCGCCGTGGTGGGCGCCAGTGCCGGGCTGTTCGGCGCGGTCTGGGCGCAGGCCGAGCTGCGCAAGGTCCTGGCCACGATCGGCGCGCACGTCGTCGACGCCGAGCTGCCGGTACCCCAGGCCCACGAAGCCTTCACGCCCGAGGGCGCGCTGGCCGAGGCCGAGCTCTCCGAGATGCTGAGCGCTCTGCTGGCCGAC
Source organism: Solirubrobacterales bacterium (assembly GCA_013813955.1). GTDB lineage: Bacteria > Actinomycetota > Thermoleophilia > Solirubrobacterales > Solirubrobacteraceae > CADCVQ01. Next base: position 4,966 of record JACCQW010000333.1, on the reverse strand, counting down.
CTCGTGGCCGCGGCCGGCGCCGGGCGCGAGCCGATGGCGGCCTAGCCGCAGCCGAGCGGGTCGCCCCGGGGCGCCTCACCCCGTCGGCAGCCTCCCCGCGACGATCAGGTCCACCTCGTCGCGGACCCTCAGCGCGCCCATCATCGCGCTGTAGGGCCTGATGCCCCAGGCGCTCTGGGTCACCGCGACGGTGCCGGCGAGGCTACCGCCGGCGTCGATATGCAAGCGCACGGTGACCGGGTGCGTGGCGCCGGCCATCGTCAGGTCGCCGCGCACCGCGAGGCCGTCGCCGGTGGGCTCCACGCTGCCGGAGGCGAACGCGATCGGCTCGCCGCCGAGGACCCGGTCGGCGATGTTCGCGACGATGCCGGCGCGGTCGCCCTCGCTGAGCGGCCGGATGCCGCCGGTGCCCGCGCGGACCCGCAGCGATCGCGGATCGGCTTCCAGCGCGACGGCGACCGGCGCGCCGTCCGCCGCGACGGTGACCGTCGCCGACCACCGCGTGACGTCGAGCAGGAGGTCATGGCCCGCCCTCCGCGCCCTCCCCTCGCGGTAGGTCCTGACCTGCAGCGCCGTGTCGTCGGGGCCGAGCGCGTGGGTCCCCGCAGCGATCACCGGACCAGCGTAGGGCCGGCGTCCGGCTACGCGGTCGCCGCGTGCTTCTCGCCGCGCCGCTCCGCGCGGCGCTGCTCGCGCACGCGCGCGAGCATTCCCCTGCGCCCGAGCGATTCCAGGCCGGAGTACAGGACCTTGATCTCGCCGAAGATCTCCTCGGCGACGGACTGCTGCTGATCGCGCGTCGGCGTCTGGACGCGCTCGTAGCGGATCGGGTCGCCGTACTGGACGGTGACCTTCGGGAACTGGCCCTTCTTCCAGTTGCGCACCTTGGAGGAGCCGTGGATCGCGACCGGGACGATCGCGGCGCCCGACTCCAGCGCCAGGCGGCCGATGCCGGGCTTGGGCCGGTCGCCCAGCGTGCCCGTGCGCGAGCGTCCGCCCTCGCAGTACATGACGATGCACCCACCGCGATCGAGGATCGAGTTCGCGGTGACGAAGGCCTCGTCGTCGCGGTGCCCGCGCCGGATCGGGAACACGCCGCCGTGGGTGTAGATGAACTGCAGCGGCGGCTGGAAGAGCTGGGACTTGGCCATGAAGCGCACCTTGCGCCGCGTGAACGCGCCGACAAAGAAGTGGTCCATGAACGAGAAGTGGTTGGGCGCGAGGATCAGCGGCCCGGTCTGCGGGATCTTCTCGCTGGAGATCGAGCGCGCGCGGAAGAAGCCGAAGGCATAGAGCGTCGTGAGCACGCGGACGATCTCGTACATCGCATCGGGCTCGCGGGTGCGCGAGCGCTCGTGGAAGCCGTCGAAGTGCTCGGCCGGCCGCGGGTCGCGGTAGACCTGGTTCTTCATCGCCGCGAGCTGCTCGCTGCGCTTCATCTGCGCCATCCAGGAACCTTACCCCCGGGCCCACCCCTTGGCACGCTCCACGGCGCGGCGCCAGTCGGCGAGCAGGTGTGCCCGCTCGTCGTCGCCCATGCGCGGCTCGTAGCGCGCCCGCTCGCCCTCGCGACGCGCGACGTCGTCCTGCGTCCACGCCCCCGCGCCGACCCCGGCCAGCAGCGCCGCCCCGAGCGCGGTGGTCTCCGCGATCTCGGCGACCGCCACGGGCACGCCGAGCACGTCGGCCTGGAACTGCATGAGCCAGCGATTGACGGTCGCGCCGCCGTCGGCGCGCAGCTCCTCCAACTCATGGCCGGAGGCCTGCTCCATCGCCTGCACCGCGTCGACGGTCTGGTAGGCCATCGCCTCCAGCGTCGCGCGGGCGAGGTGCGCGCGCGTGCTGCCGCGCGTGAGGCCGACCAGCGTGCCGCGCGCGTAAGGGTCCCAGTGCGGGGAGCCCAGGCCGGTCAGGGCGGGGACGAAGTACACGCCGTCGTTGGCGTCCAGCGAGGCGGCGAGCACCTCGGTGTCCGCCGCCTGCTCGATGACGCCGAGGCCGTCGCGCAGCCACTGCACCCCGGCGCCGGTGACGAAGATCGCGGCCTCCAGGGCGTACACCGTCCGCTCGGCGGTCCCCCACGCGACGGTGGCCAGCAGGCCCGGCGGGGGGGTCGGCGGCTCGGCGCCCGCGTTGAGCAGCACGAACGAGCCGGTGCCGTAGGTGTTCTTGCCGAGGCCCGTCTCGAGGCAGCCCTGGCCGTAGAGCGCCGCCTGCTGGTCGCCGGCGATGCCCGTCACCGGCACGCCGTCGTGGCCGCCCAGCGCACCGCCGCGCACGCTCCCGAACTCGCCGATGCTCGGGCGCACCTCGGGCAGCGCGGTCCGCGGGACGCCGCCGAGGAGCTCGAGCAGCTCGTCGTCCCAGTCGCCGCGGGTGATGTCGTACAGCAGCGTGCGCGACGCGTTGGTGACGTCGGTGAGGTGCTCGCCGGTGAGCTTGAAGACCAGCCAGGAGTCGATCGTGCCGAAGCACGCGCGGCCGGACTCGGCGCGCTCGCGCAGGCCGTCGACGTACTCGAGCAGCCACTGCACCTTCGTGCCGCTGAAGTAGGGGTCGAGCACCAGGCCGGTGCGCGTGCGCACGAGCGACTCGTGGCCGGCGTCGCGCAGCGCGTCGCAGCGGGCGGCCGTGCGGCGGTCCTGCCAGACGAGCGCGCGGTGCAGCGGCTCGCCGGTCTCGGGGTCCCAGACGCACACGGTCTCGCGCTGGTTGGTGATGCCGATCGCCCGCAGCTCGCCGCCGGCGACGCCGGCGTCCTCGAGCGCCTCCAGCGCGACCGTGCGCGTCACGTCCCAGATCTGCGCCGCGTCGTGCTCGACCCATCCCGGCTGCGGGAAGTGCTGCTCGAACTCGCGGTAGGCGCGCCCCGCGAGCCGTGCCTCGGCGTCGAAGACCAGGCACGTCGTCCCGGTCGTCCCCTGGTCGATCGCGAGGATCACGCGCGCGGACGCTAGCGCCGGCTGGCGTAGACCGCGAGGAAGTCCAGCAGCTGGCGGCCACGGTGCACGAAGCCGCGCCAGCTGCGCCCGGTCGCGCGGTGGGCCAGGTCCAGCTCGACCTCCTGCAGGCGATAGCCCGCGCGGACCGCGTCGACGGTCATGCCGATCTCCATCCCGAAGCGCGGCGCGAAGGGGACGACGACCGCGAACGCCGGCCCGCTCAAGGCGCGCTGACCGGAGATCGGGGCCCTGGTGTCCAGGCCGGTGAGATTGCGGATCGCGCGATGGGCGAAGCCGACCGCGAACCCGAAACCGCCGCCCACGCGCGTGGCGAACGTGGCCACGGCGAGGTCGCAGTGCCCGTCGCGGACCGCCTGCGCGAGCGCCGGCAGCTGGGCGGCGCTCTCGGCGAGGTCGCCGTCGCACAGGACGAAGACGGGTGGGTCGGGCTCCAGGGCGCGGCTGAGCACGCGCCGCGCGGCGAGCGTGGTGGCCCCGCCCTTGCCGATCACCGCGCCGGTGCAGACGACCTCCGCTCCCGCCGCACGCCCGACCGCGGCGGTGTCGTCGCCCGAGCCGTCGTCGGCCACGAGCACGCGCGCGCCCGGGAACGCCGCGGCGAGCGCGGCGAGCGTCGCCGGGAGACGGTCGGCCTCGTCGTGCGCGGCGACGATCACGATCGTTTCGGTGTCCATGGCGGCGGCTACTCTGCCAGACCGTCGGACCGGGTCAGCGAGCGAGGAGGAGCCGTGACGAACGTCGAGGCCCACATCACGGGCACCGTGTGGAAGATCGAGTGCAAGGTCGGCGACACGATCGCGGAGGGCGACACGGTGGTGACGCTCGAGTCGATGAAGATGGAGATGCCCGTCGAGGCCGAGGACGAGGGCACCGTCAAGGAGATCCTCTGCGAGGAGGGCCAGGCGGTCAACGAGGGCGACGCGCTCGTCGTGCTGGAGTAGCGGCCGGGAGGTCGCCGGACGCTGCGGTCCACAGCGACATCGACTTCCTCGTCATCGAGCAGGTGGTGGTCAGCAAGCTCGACGAGATGGTGCGCCTTCGCGATGCACTCCCGCCGCTCGGCGCTCCGAGCTACGCGTCGTCGCCGTGGGCGGCGGCGAGGTCGGCGAGGTCCTGGAGGTCCTGGGGGCGCCCGGCGGCGCGCTTCATGAGGCGCAGATGGGCGAGCGAGCAGATGCGAACGGGATGACCCTCGACGTGGGTGGACAGCGCATCTCCAGCGAGCGTCGCGTACGCCCGCTCCTCGGCCAGGCCCGGCACCCACTGCATGATGTCGAGGCGACCCTCGTCCGTCCCGACCAGGAAGTTGCCGCCCGCGGCGAGATCGTCCGGGCTTGTGACGTCGAACGGCATCTCGTCGTCCTCGAAGTCGCCTACGCCGATCTGCACGGCGGACAGCGCCCGCATGGCGGCCGCGAGGCGCTGGAGGTTGCCGCGTCGCGGGTCCGGGACGATGTCGAGGTCCTTCGTGGTCCGCACGACGCCATGGCCTATCGCCGCGTAACCACCGATCACGACGAACTCCACGCCGTGCTCGTTCAACGCCGACACGAGCCTGGTCGCATCGAGCGGGACGGTCACGGGTCGGTGCGATCCCGCCTGGCGATCCCCGCCCACTTGCGGGCGGCGCGGGCCAGCGCCACGCCCTCGGCGAGATTCTCGGCGGGATCGCGCGCGCCGTCGCGGGCCATCGTCTGCTCGCGCGCGCGCTGATTGCGCTCGGCGAACTCCGCGGTGCGGGCGGCAAGCCTGTCGTCGCTGGGCCGCGGGCGCGACATCATGTGCACATGGTGCCCGATGTCGAGGACGTCGACCCTCGCGCCGGGCGGTAGGTCGTGCAGCGACGGATGCGCGCGCTCGCCGAGAACTGGGCTCCGTGCGCGAAGCGGATGAGCGCGATCCCCTCGGCCAGGTTCTCGCTCGGCGTCCGTGCTCCGGCGCGGCGCAGCCGCTCGATGCGCGCACGCTCGTTGCGCTCGGCGTCGCCGGCCTTCCAGCGGGCG
>JACCQW010000313.1 GCA_013813955.1 Solirubrobacterales bacterium | reverse complement strand
CCGGCTCGACGGCGGCCGTGGTCGAGCAATGGCGTCGCGAGGACGTGCGATCACCTCTGCCATCGGCTTGCCTTCGAGCGACGGCGCGCCCTCGCGATGTCAAGGTGCCGACTCGACCTTCAGGTCGAGCCCGAACGCGCGGGCGAAGAGATCGACCTCGCGCTGCGCCGCCCAGCGCTCGACCGCGGCGCTGCCGTCGGCCTCGAGCTCGAGGCGGATCGTCCCGTCGTCGGTCGCGACGTGCGCGGCGCGAACGCTCTGGTCGCGGCTGCGCTCGAGGTCCTCGGCCAGGCGCAGCAGGATCGAGAGGCGGTCCAGGCGCTCGTCGTCGCCGTCCTGCGCGAGCGGGGAGAGGTCGCCGAAGTCCGGCATGCCCTTGCGGTGGTAGCGGGCGGCCTGCGCGACGAGCGCGACCTCGCGTCGATCGAAGCCCGGCAGCCCGGCGCTGAGAATGAGATAGCGCGAGTGCTTGTGGTGATCGTCGTAGTCGACGGACATCCCGATGTCGTGCAGCACGCTGGCCGCCCACAGCAGCTCGCGCTCCAGCGGCTCGCCGGGGTGCAGGCCCGCGTCGGCGAGCCCGTCGAACAGCCCCAGCGCCAGGGTCGCCACGTGCTCGGTGTGGGCCGGGTCGACGCGATAGCGCGCCGCGAGGTTCAGCACGCTGGAGCGCCGGACGTCCTCGAACAGGGGCGGGTCGTCGGGGAGGTGGCGCGCGAAGAACGCCCCCTCGCGCAGCCCGGCCTCCGTCGTCTCGATCCCGTCGAAGTCGCCGGCCTCCATCACGGCCTGCACCACGAGCGCGCCGGCCAGGATCAGGTCGGAACGGGCGTACTTGATGCCCTTGAGCTTCCCGCGCTCGGAGGCGGGCAGCGCGGCGAGGCACTCGACGAGCGCCTCGAGCGCGTCGCGGTCGAGGAAGAAGCCCTGCACGCCGAAGGAGGGCAGCCCGGCCTCGGCCTGCGCCGCGGCGGCGAGATTGCGCACGGTGCCGCCGACCCCGACCAGGCGGCGGCCCGTCCGCTCCAGCCAGCCCGCCTCACCGAGGACCTCCTCCACGTGCGCGCGCAGCGCCTTGCGCGCCTTCTTGGGCGCAGGGTCCTCGGCGGACAGGAAGGCCTCGGTCATGCGCACGGCGCCCAGCGGCCAGGATCCGAGGCGCCCCGCCAGGCGCCCGACCACCTCGATGAGCTGCAGCGACCCGCCGCCCAGGTCGAGCACGGCACCGTCGGTCAGGGTGGTCGAGTTGATGGCGGCGAGGTAGCCCAGGCGCGCCTCCTCCTCGCGCGAGAGCACGGTCACCGCGAGGCCGGTCTCCTCGCGCACGCGCGCGAGGAACTGCTCCTGGTTGGAGGCGTCGCGGATGGCGCTGGTCGCGACCGCCTGCACGTCCTCGGCCCCGATCCCGCTGGCGTGCAGGAAGTGCGAGAAGACCTCGATCGCCTGCAGCGCGCGCTTCATCGGCTTGCGCCCCAGCTCACCCGACGCGCCCAGCCCGGCACCGATGCGGACCGCCTCGTAGATCTCGTCGGTGCGCTTCCACCACCCCTCCGCCGCGGTGAACACCACGAGCCGGAACGAGTTGGACCCGAGGTCGATGACGGCGGTGCGATGTTCCACCCGGGCGATGGTAGTCGGCGGCCCGGGGCCGAATCCGGGGCCTGTGGCCACTGATCCGTCACATGGACGGCCAGAACGCCACGCGCCGCCCCGCTCAGCCGTCCCGCTCAGCCGCTGCGCTCGATGAGCTCGACCCGGTAGCCGTCGGGGTCGCGCACGAAGCACAGCCGGGAGCCGCCCCTCTGCAGCGTGTACGGCGGCTTTTCGGGCTCGATCCCCTTCCGCGCGAGGGCCTCCAGCGTTCCGTCGAGGTCGGGGACGACCACGGCGACGTGGTTGTAGCCCGTGCCCAGGTCGTAGGAGTCCACGCCCGGGTTCTTCGTGAGCTCGAGGCGATCGCCGTCGCCCGGCAGCCCCATGAACACGTTGACCGCTCCATCGGGGAGGGCCATCCGGCGGCGGTCCTCGAACCCCAGGGCCTCGTAGAAGGAGACCGAGCGATCGATCTCGCCAATCCTGTAACAGGTATGGATCAGTTCCATGTCGGCCATGAGGCACAGAGTACCCTCCGCGCCATGCTCATCGAACGATCGATGTCCGACGGCTTCCTGACCAACACCTACCTCGTGGCGGCCGCCTCCGGCGGCCCCGGGTTCCTCGTCGACGCGGGCGGGCCGATGGAGCCGCTGTTCGCCGCGGCCGACCGCGAGTCCGTCGACGTGACGCACCTGCTGCTGACCCACCACCACCACGATCACGTCTGCGAGCTCGGTGCCGTCAAGGCGCGATGCCCGGGCATCACGGTCCTCGCCCACCCCGACGAGCCGGTCGAGGCCGAGGCCTTCGCGCCGCTGGACGTCGGCGGCCTGTCGATCGACGCGCTGCACACGCCGGGCCACAGCGCGGGCATGCTCAACTTCACCGTCGAGGGCCACGTCTTCACCGGCGACACGCTCTTCAAGAACTCGGTCGGCGGCGTCCGCGCGCCGGGCAGCACGTCCTACGCGGACATCAGGTCCTCGATCATGGACGGGCTCATGAGCCTCGACCACGCGACGGAGGTGCACCCCGGCCACACCGACCCGACGACGATCGGCGACGAGTGGGAGCACAACCGCTTCATCCGCGTCTGGCGCGGGCTGGATCCCGAGGGCGACGAGCCCTGCACCGCGCTCGGCGAGCCGGCGACGCTCGTGCTGCTCGGCGACGACTACGACGGTGGCCACAAGGCGTGGGTCCGCTGGGCCGACGGACGCGACGACATCGTCCCGGGCTCGCAGGTCGAGCGCCAGGGCTGACGGCGGCCCGGTGGCCAAGGACGCCATCCCCACCTCGCGCCTGCGCCGCTCCTCGCAGGTCGGCCGCCTCGCCGCCACCCAGGCGGCCAAGCAGATGGGCACCCGCGCGACGAACGTCGCGCGCTCGGACGAGGGCAAGCAGCGCGCGCTGGCCAAGCGCCAGCTGGAGACCGCCGAGCAGATCGTCGCCGCGCTGGGGACCATGAAGGGCGCGGCGATGAAGCTCGGCCAGGTGATGTCCTTTCTGGACGTCGGCCTGGTGCCCGAGGAGTACCGCGAGGAGTTCCAGGCCAAGCTCGCCGAGCTGCGCGATGCGGCGCCGAAGGTCTCCTTCAAGGACATGAAGAAGGTCATCGAGGGCGAGTACGGCAAGCCCATCGAGGACGTCTTCGAGACCTTCGATCCGGTGCCGATCGCCGCCGCCTCCATCGGCCAGGTCTACAAGGCCAAGCTCGACGACGGCCGCGACGTGGCGGTCAAGGTCCAGTACCCGGGCGTCGCACTGGCCGTCAAGGCCGACATGCAGAACCTCGGGATGATCCTGCGGCTGATGAAGCGGGTGGCGCCGGGGCTGGACGCCAAGGCGCTGGGCGCGGAGATCCGCGAGCGCATCGACGAGGAGCTCGATTACGAGCTCGAGGCCCAGAACCAGCGCACGCTCGCGCGCATCTTCCGCGGCCACCCGTTCATCGACGTGCCCGAGGTCGTCACCTCGCTCTCACACGAGAAGGTCGTCGTGTCGCAGTTCGTGGCCGGCCGCGGCTTCGAGGAGCTCAAGCAGCTGCCACAGGAGGAACGCGACCGCATCGGCGAGATCGTCTTCCGCTTCTACTTCGGGTGCATGTACCGGCACCATCAGTTCTCCGGCGACCCGCACCCCGGCAACTCGCTGCTGCTCGACGACGGCCGGATGGCGTTTCTGGACTTCGGGCTGTTCAAGCGGATCCCGGCGGCAGTGGCCGAGTTCGAGCTCGAGTCCGCTCGGATCGGCATCGCCGGCGATGGCGAGGCGCTCATCGCCCACCTGCACCGCGGCGGGTTCATCGGCCGGCCCGAGTACTACACGGGCGAGGGCATCCTCGAGCAGTTCCACGACCTGACGTGGTGGTACACGGTCGACGAGGAGATCGCGCTGACGCCGGAGATCGCCACCGAGGTGATGATCCAGCTCTCCGATCCGCGCTCCACGCACTTCGCCAAGATGCGCCACGAAACGCTGCCGCCCGACCATCTCTTCGGCCGGCGCCTGGAGATGCTGACGCTGGCCGTCATGGCGCAGCTGCGGGCGCGCGGCAACTGGCACCGGATCGCGCGCGAGTGGATCTACGGCGACGAGCCGGACACCGAGCTCGGCCGCCAGGAGGCCCAGTTCTACGCCGCGCACCCGCCGGCGGCCGTCACCCGCGGGTGAGCCCGAAGCTGCGGCTCGTCGTCTTCGCCGCGACGCTCGCCGCGGTCTTCCTGGTCGTCCTCGCGCTCGTCGCGCGCTCACCGGAGGAGATCCAGCGCAGCGCCGACGAGGCCGGCGCGTGGGCCCCGGTCGCCTACCTCGCGCTGTGCACCGGGCTTACGCTCGCCTTCTTCCCGTTTCCGCTGCTGGCGGCCGCGAGCGGGGTCCTGTTCGGCACCGCCGAGGGGACCGCGCTGTCGACCGTGGGCAGCACGATCGGCGCGGTCCTCGCCTTCCTCATCGCCCGTCACGCGGCGTCCGGTGCCGTGGAGTCGCTGATCGGCGAGCGGCTGCGCGGCGTGCAGGACGCCGTGGCGCGCCGCGGCTTCGTCGCGGTGCTCTACGCGCGCATCTTCCCCGGCGTGCCGCGCGACGCGGCCAACTACGCGTTCGGCCTGACGCGCGTGACGCTCGTCGCGTTCACCACCGCGACGGTCATCGGCGTGATCCCGCGCGCGTTCGCCTACACGGCGCTCGGCGGGTCGCTGGGCGACTTCGACTCCACCGAGTCGATCGTCGCGATCAGCACGCTGGCCGCGATGGGCGTGCTCGGACTGGTGCTCGTGCGCCGCGACGTCCTGGCCACGCGGGGCGCGGCGGGAGCGTGAGCCGGCCGGCCGCCCGCCTGCGCCTGGCCGCGCTGGCGGCGGGGATCGGGACGCTGTTCGCATTGGTGGTGCTGACCGGCTCGCTGTCGCCCGAGCGCGTGCGAAACGCGATCGAGCCCTTGGGCGCCGCGGGCCCGATCGCGTTCGTCGTCGTGTCCTCGCTGCTCACCTGCGCTCTGTTCCCCGGCCCGCTGCTGGCCGCCTCCAGCGGCCTGCTGTTCGGCACGGCGCTCGGCACGCCGCTGTCGATCGCCTCGGCCACGCTCGGCGGGGTGCTGGCCTTCTGCATCGCGCGCTTCGCCGCGCGCGACGCGATCGACACGCTGGCCGGCCGGCGCCTGCGTGGCGTCCAGGATTGGATCGAGCGGCGCGGCTTCGTCGCCGTGCTCTACGCGCGGATCGCGCCCGGCGTGCCCTACCACCTCGTCAACTACGTGGCGGGGCTCACGCGCATCCGGCTCGGGATGTTCGCGGCGGCGACCACGGTCGGCGTCGCGCCGCGCGCGTTCGCCTACACCGCCCTCGGAGGATCGCTGGACGACCTCGGCTCACCCGAGGCGATCGTCGCGGTCGTGGTCCTCGCGACGATGGCGCTGGCCGGCGCCATCGCGCTGCGCCGCGA
>JACCQW010000309.1 GCA_013813955.1 Solirubrobacterales bacterium | reverse complement strand
GTCCCGCGCCGGTGGCCCCGCAGCCCTCCTCGGGCGGCCGCGGTGGTGGCGGCGACGCCAGGCCCGCGGCACCGGCGGCCCAGGCGATCAACCTCGCCGCCGGCGCGCCCAAGACCTACGACCCCTACAAGCGCCCCGGCGCGGAGTTCGGCCCCGCCGGCAACGCCGCCGACGACGATCCGGAGACCGTCTGGGACGTCACCGTCCCCGCGGACGGTGAAAGCCTGCGCGTCGGCCTCGTGGTCGACCTCGGAGCCGCCTACTCGCTGGACTCGCTGAAGATCCGGACCCCCACCCCGGGCTACGACATCGAGCTCTACGGCGCGGAGGGCAAGAGCGTGCCCGACGACATCCTCGACAAGCGCTGGGAGCACCTCACCGACCCCAAGAACGTGGCCGACGGCCGGGTCGTGGACCTGAAGGGCCGCTCGGACAAGAAGCTGCGCCTCGTGGTGCTGTGGTTCACCCAGCCGAAGGACGCCGCCGATCCGCGCGTCGCGCTCGGCGAGGTCTCCTTCCGCGGGACCAAGTAGCTAGTCTCCGCGCCCGTGTCCCAGGCGACCATGAAGACGACGGAGGGCGACATCGTCCTCGAGCTGTTCGACGAGGACGCCCCGAAGACGGTCTCGAACTTCAAGCAGCTCGCGGGCCAGGGCTTCTACGACGGGCTCTCCTTCCACCGCGTCATCAAGGACTTCATGGTCCAGGGCGGCTGCCCGCAGGGCACCGGCACGGGCGGCCCGGGCTATGAGTTCGAAGACGAGATCAACGAGCACAAGATCGTGCGCGGCGCGCTGGCGATGGCCAACGCGGGCCCGGACACCAACGGGTCGCAGTTCTTCCTCGTCACCGTCGACGCGGCACCGTGGCTGGACGGCAAGCACACGGTGTTCGGAGCGGTCACGCAGGGCATGGACGTCGTGGATCGCCTCGAGGCGACGCCGACCGACGCCCGTGACCGTCCCGAGGACCCGATCGCCATCACGGCGGTCGAGTTCGCCGCCTAGACCGACCCGGCCGGCCACTTGGACCTCCTGGAGGCCATCGTCCTGGGCCTCGTCCAGGGGCTCACCGAGTTCCTGCCGATCTCCAGCAGCGGGCACCTGCGGATCGTCCCCGCGTTCGCGGGGTGGGAGGACCCGGGCGCCGCGTTCACGGCGGTCATCCAGCTGGGCACGATGGCCGCGGTGGTCGTCTACTTCCGCCACGACCTGGCCCGGATCGCACGGACCTGGCTGGCCAGCCTGCGCGATCCCGCGCGCCGCCCGGAGCTCGACGCGCGGCTGGGGTGGTACATCATCCTCGGCTCGATCCCCATCTCCGTCTTCGGCCTCGCCTTCGCCGACCAGATCGAGAACGGCGCCCGCGACCTGTACCTCATCGGCGCGACGCTGATCGCGCTGGGGCTCCTGCTGCTGGTCGCCGAGAAGGCCGCCCGCCACGACCGCGACATCACCAGCCTGACGCGCCGCGACGCCATCGTGGTCGGCTGCGCGCAGGCGCTCGCGCTGATCCCCGGCGTGTCGCGCTCGGGCGCGACGATCACCGCGGGGCTCTTCCTCGGCCTGGACCGCGTCGCCGCCGCGCGCTTCTCGTTTCTGCTGTCGATCCCCGCCGTGGTGCTCAGCGGCCTGTACCAGGTGCCCGACATCTTCGGCGCGGGCGGCGGGGCCGGCGTGGCGCCGACGATCCTCGCCACGGCCCTCGCGTTCGTCAGCGGCTACGCGTCGATCGCCTTCCTGCTGCGCTTCCTCACGACGCACACCACCGCCGTGTTCGTCGCCTACCGCGTCGCCCTCGGCGTCCTCGTCATCGCGCTCGTCGCGGCCGGTGCGATCGCGTAGGGTCTCGACACGAGGTCGAGACCGAGGAGAGCAGATGGCGACTGTCGAGAGTAAGGCCGCTCAGGGGACCAACGGCCGGGGCGCCGGCGCGCAGATCGAGGTGGAGAACCCCGCGACCGGGGAGGTCGTCGCCCATGTGCCCGACCTGGACGACGAGCAGGTCGCCGAGCTCGCGCGTCGCGGGCGCGCCGCGCAGCCGGGCTGGCAGGCGATGGGCTACGAGGGCCGCGGGCGCGTTTTGCGCAGGGCGCAGAAGTGGCTGCTGGACAACTCCGAGCGGCTCGTCGAGACGATGATCTCCGAGACCGGCAAGGTCGTGGAGGACGTCACGCTGGAGATCTCCTACGGCGGCGGCGCCTTCGGCTTCTGGGCCAAGCACGCCGAGTCCTACCTGGCCGACGAGAAGGTCAAGTCCAGCTCGGTCTTCATCAAGGGCAAGCGGCTGACCCTGCGCTACGAGCCGCTCGGCCTGGTGGGGATCATCGGGCCCTGGAACTACCCGTTCGTCAACTCCTTCGGCGACGCGATCCCGGCCCTGGCGGCGGGCAACAGCGTCATCCTCAAGCCGTCGGAGATCACGCCGCTGACGTCGCTGCTGATGGCCGAGGCGCTGACGCAGTGCGGCCTGCCCGAGGACGTCTTCCAGGTCGCCACAGGGCGCGGCGCCACCGGCGCGGCGGTCGTCGACCAGGTGGACATGATCATGTTCACCGGCTCGACGGCCACGGGCAAGAAGGTCATGGAGCGCGCGGCGCAGACGCTCACGCCGGTCTCGTTGGAGCTCGGGGGCAAGGACCCGATGATCGTCCTCTCCGACGCCGACCTCGAGCGCGCGGCCAACCTCGCGGTCTTCTACTCGATGCAGAACTCCGGCCAGACCTGCATCTCGGTCGAGCGCGTCTACGTCGAGGAGCCGGTCTACGACGAGTTCGTCGACAAGGTCACCGAGAAGGTGCGCGCGCTGCGCCAGGGGCCCGCCGAGGGCCCGGGGAGCAACGACGTCGGCGCGATGATCTTCCCCAAGCAGGCCGAGATCGTCGAGAGCCACGTGCAGGACGCCCTGGCCAAGGGGGCCCGGGCGCTGACCGGCGGCAGGCGCCGTCCCGGCGCGGGCACGTTCTACGAGCCGACCGTGCTCGTCGACGTCGACCACACCATGAAGGCGATGACCGAGGAGACCTTCGGACCCACGCTGCCGATCATGAAGGTCGCCGACGCCGAGGAGGCGCTGCGCCTGGCCAACGACTCGGCCTACGGGCTGTCTGGCTCGGTCGTCACCAAGGACGTCGCGCGCGGGGAGCAGATCGCCCGCCGGATGCAGGCGGGCACCGTGTGCGTCAACGACGCGATCATGAACTACATGGCGCTCGAGCTGCCCATGGGCGGCTGGAAGGCCTCGGGCCTGGGCACGCGCCACGGCCAGGGTGGCATCCGCAAGTACACGCGGACGCAGTCGATCCTGATCAGCCGCATGCACCTCAAGCGCGACATCCACATGTTCCCCTACTCGGCCACGGTGACCAAGGTGCTGGGCCGCGCGCTCAAGCTCCTCTACGGCCGCGGCAAGCGCGACTGATCCGGACCTGAGAGAGCGGCCGCCGCCCGCGGTCGCGCGCGCGGCGGCAGCGTGGCCGTCGCCCTAGGCTCCGGCGGTGGCCGCGATCGCCTTCGCCCTGTGCTCCTCCGCGCTGTGGGGCCTCGCCGATTACCTCGGCGGGGTCAAGAGCCGCACCTACGCCGTCCCGGTCGTGCTCGGCGTCATGTACCTGGCGTCGCTGAGCGTCATGGCCGTAGTGGTCGGCGCGGGCGGCTACGCGGCGCCCTCGGGCGGCGCGGCGGTCGCGGCGCTGCTCGCCGGCCTGGCCGGTGTCACCGCGCTCGCGGCGTTCTACCGCGCGCTGGCCATCGGCACGATGAGCATCGT
>JACCQW010000292.1 GCA_013813955.1 Solirubrobacterales bacterium | reverse complement strand
CCTCCACCCAGGTCCGCGCCCAGCAGACCCGCGACCACGAGGCGGAAGCGACCCACGAGCTCGACGTCCTCGCCGAGCGCCTCGGCCTCGCGCCCGAGCCCGCGGCAGAGCGCCTCGACCCACTGGCGGCCGAGGAGCTGCGCAAGCGCGTCGAGCGGCTCGTCCGGCGGCGCGAGCAGCTCGGCCCCGTCAACCCGTTGGCCAAGGCCGAGTACGACGAGGCGCTCGCGCGCGTGGAGGAGCTCGAGGCCCAGCGCACCGACCTGGAGACCGCGATGCGCGAGCTGCGCTCGCTCATACGAGAGACCGACCGCCAGATCCGCGAGACCTTCGAGGAGACCTTCGCGGCGGCGGCCGCGAACTTCTCAGAGCTCGCCGCCCAGCTGTTCCCCGGGGGTCGCGGGCAGCTGCGTCTCGTGCCCGAGGACGCCGGGCCGCGACCGGTGCTCGGCGGCCAGGGTGCCTCCGAGGAGGAGGCAGCCTCCGGCGCGGAGTCCGCCGCCGAGGCCGAGGCCGGGGGCACGCCGGAGGAGGAGCTGCTCGGGGTGGAGATCGAGATCACGCCGGGTGGCAAGTCGACCAAGCGCCTGTCGCTGCTGTCCGGCGGCGAGAAGTCGATGACCGCCATCGCGTTCCTGTTCGCGGTCTTCCTCGCCCGCCCGTGCCCGTTCTACATCCTCGACGAGGTCGAGGCGGCCCTGGACGACCTGAACATCACGCGCTTCCTGGAGCTCCTGCGCCGCTACGCCGACCGTGCGCAGTTCATCGTCGTCACCCACCAGAAGCGGACGATGGAGGCCGCCGACACGCTCTACGGCGTGTCGATGGGCGACGACGGCGTGTCGAAGGTCATCTCGCGCAAGCTGCCCCGCGCGGCCTGAGGCCGGTCGTGGAGATCCGCCCCCTGCGTCACGACGAGCTCGCCGCCGGGCTGGCGCTCATCGCCGACTACCAGCGCTTCTACGGCGTCGCGCAGCCCGACGAGGCGCGCAACGCGGCGTTCTTCGCCCGCTTCGTGGCGCCCAGCGACGCCGGCGAGCTGCTCGGCGCCTTCGCCGGCGGCGCGCTGATCGGCTACGCCTGCCTGTACTGGACGTTCTCGTCGGTGTCGGCGACCGACGTGGTGCTGCTCAACGACCTGTACGTGCTGCCCGAGCAGCGCGGGGACCGGGTGGGCGAGGCGCTCATCGCGGCGACCGTGGCGGTGGCCCGCGACCGCGGCGCCGCCCGCGTGCGCTGGTGGACCGCGATCGACAATCGCCGCGCCCAGCGGTTGTACGAGCGCACGGGCGCCGAGCGCTCGGCCTGGTTCGAGTACGAGATCGACGCCACCGGGTAGGGGCCGGGGGTGCCCGACCGCTGGATCTGCTTCGACGTCAACGGCACGCTGCTGGACCCCGGCACGCTCGCCCGTGCCTGGGGCGAGGACGCGGGCCGCGCCCATCCGCTGATCTTCGCCGCGCTGCAGGAGGCGGTGTTCGCCGCCGGGGTGGACGCGATGACCGGCGAGCTCCGTCCGCTGCCCGAGTTGCTCGGCGCGACGCTGGCGCGCCGTGCGCGCCTGGCGGGGCTGGACCCGGCCTGCGCGGAGCAGGCCGTCGCGCTCGCCCGCGAGATGGACGCATACCCCGACGCCGCGCCCGCGCTGGACGCGCTCGCGGACGCCGGCTTCCGTCTGGCCGCGGTGACCAACAGCACGGCCGAGGCGGTCACCGCCGCGCTCGGCCACGCCGGCCTGCTCGACCGTCTGGCCGAGGTGGTCGGGATCGACGAGGTTGGGCGTCCGAAGCCCCACCCCGACGTCTACGCGCACGCACTGCGCCGCCTGGGGGCGGAGGCCGAGGAAACCTGGTTCGTCGCCGGCCACTGGTGGGACGTAACGGGCGCCAAGCGCGCCGGCCTGCGCACCGCGTGGGTCGCCCGCGAGGAGCGCGAGCTACTGTCCTGCGCGCCCCCGCCCGACGTGAGCGCATCCGACCTGCGCGTGGCGGCCGCGGACATCCAAGCCGCGGGGTAGGTCGTACATGCTGCGTTTGTCCCCCTCAGCGGGGGGGAAGTGCAGCAGTTGGCCTACAGGAGCCGCTTCTCCCCCCAGTACACGCAGAAGCGGTTGGCGTTGTAGTCGGGGATGACCGCACAGCCCGCCGACTCGTACAGGGTGCGGGCGTGCGGCTGGCGTGCGCCGGTGTCCAGGCGTACGCGCTCGTAGCCGAGCTCGCGCGCTGCGTCCGCCAGGAATCTGCGCCCTCACACCTCACAGCGCCTTCCCCCCCCAGAACGCCGCGTACGGGTTGGCGTTGTAGTCGGGCACCTCGGTGTAGCCGACCGACTCGTACAGCGCGCGGGCGTGGGGCTGGCGCGGCCCGGTGTCCAGGCGCACGCGCTCGTAGCCGAGCTCCCGTGCGGCCTCCTCCAGCGCGGTCAGCAGCGCCCGCGCGATGCCGCGCCCGCGCGCGTCGGGCACGACGTACATCCGCTTGATCTCCGCCACACCCGGCTCCAGGCGCCGCACGCCGCCGCACGCCACCGGGCGCTCGTCGTCGTAGCCGACGAGAAACACCCCCACCGGCGGCGCCATCTCCGCCGGCGTCGCGCCCGGCCCCGGCCGGCGCCCGCGCCCGGCGTACAGCTCCTCCAGGGTGGCCACCATCGCGGCCAGCAGGTCGCGCCCCGGGAACCCGTCGGCGCGCTCGCGGTGAAAGTTCAGCCCGGGCGAGGTCATGGCGCTATCGTCGCGCACCGCCATGGCCCGCGACTGGTCTGACCTCTTCATCACCGACCGCGCCGTCCCCGCGCCGGACGCCGCCGAGGCCGCGCCCGACGAGCCCGAGCGCCGCCGCGGCGTCCTGCGGCGGCTGCGCGAGAACCTGTCGAAGACCCGCGAGGCGCTGGGGGCCGAGATCCACGCCACGCTGCTGCAGGGGGACGTCGGCGAGGAGACCTGGGAGCGCCTGGAGGAGGCGCTGATCATGGCCGACGTCGGCGCGGCGACGACCGCGCAGGTCGTCGGGCGCCTCGAGCAGGAGGCCTCTTCGGGCGAGGTCGAGGGCGGCGAGGCGCTCGGCCGCCGGCTGGGGGAGATGCTCGCCGAGATCGCCCGCACCGGGGAGGACCGCATCGACGTGCGCCCCGCGCCCACCGTGATCCTCGCGGTCGGCGTGAACGGCACCGGCAAGACGACGACTATCGGCAAGCTCGCATGGCACCTGCGCCAGGAACTCGGGCTCACCGTCCTGCTCGGCGCGGCCGACACGTTCCGCGCCGCCGCCGTCGAGCAGCTCGCCGGGTGGGCGGGACGAGCGGGGTGCGAGATCGTTCGCGGGCCCGAGGGCTCTGACCCGGGGTCGGTCGCCTTCGAGGCGGTCAGGCAGGGGCGCGAGCGCGGGGTCGACGTCGTGATCGTCGACACCGCCGGGCGCCTGCACACGCAGGACGACCTGATGGCCGAGCTGGCCAAGGTGCGCCGCGTTATCGCCAAGCAGCTCGACGGCGCCCCGCACGAGACGCTGCTCACGATCGACGCGACCACCGGCCAGAACGGGCTGCGCCAGGCCAAGCTGTTCTCCGAGGCGGTCCCCGTCGACGGCATCGTGCTGACCAAGCTCGACGGCACGGCCAAGGGCGGCATCGCACTCGCGATCGCCGGCGAGCTGGGCATCCCGGTCAAGCTCATCGGGATCGGCGAGGCGCTCGAGGACCTGCGCCCGTTCGACGCCGAGGACTTCGCCCGTGCCCTGCTGGGCTGAGCCCGCCTCCCGCCTATAGTCCAACGCGATGGACGCCTGGGTGCTGTGGATCCTGCTCGCGGTCGTCCTCGCCGCCGGCGAGGTCATGACGACGAGCTTCTTCCTGGCCCCGTTCGCCGCGGGCGCCCTGCTGGGCGCGCTGGCCGACGCGGCGGGGGCCGGCAGCGCCGTCTCGGTCGCGGTCTTCCTGGTCAGCTCCGGCCTGCTGCTGGGGTTCGTGCGGCCGATCGCGCGGCGCCACCTCTACACGCCCGCGCAGATCCGCACCGGGACCGCCGCGCTGGTCGGCCACACCGCGATGGTCACCGAGCGCATCGCCAACGACGAGGGCTCCGGCTGCGTCAAGCTCGACGGCGAGACCTGGACCGCGCGCGCCTTCGACGAGGACACGACCATCGAGGTCGGCCGCCGCGTCCACGTCGTCGAGATCCGGGGCGCGACCGCGCTCGTGACCGAAACATGAGGAGGTAGGGATGGAAGCCGGACTGATCGTGCTCGTCGTGCTCGGCCTGTTCGCGCTGTTTCTCGCCGCGCGAACGGTGCGCATCATCCCGCAGGCGCGCGCCGGCGTCGTGGAGCGCCTCGGGCGCTACCAGCGCACCCTGACCCCCGGGCTGGGGATCGTGGTCCCGTTCATCGACCGCGTGCGCCCGCTCATCGACCTGCGCGAGCAGGTCGTCACCTTCAAGCCCGCGGGCGTGATCACCGGCGACAACGTGGGCATCCAGATCGACTCCGTCCTGTACTTCACGATCACCGACGCCAAGTCGGTCAGCTACGAGGTCGCCAACCCGCTGCAGGCGATCGAGCAGCTCACGGTCACCACGCTGCGCAACGTCATCGGCGGCCTGACGCTGGAGGAGACGCTCACCAGCCGCGACGCGATCAACGCAGCGCTGCGCACGGTGCTCGACGAGGCGACCGGTCGGTGGGGCATCCGCGTCAACCGCGTCGAGGTCAAGGCGATCGACCCGCCCGCCACGATCCAGGAGGCGATGGAGAAGCAGATGCGCGCCGAGCGCGACCGCCGCGCCGCGATCCTCACCGCCGAGGGCTCCAAGCAGTCGCAGATCCTCAACGCCGAGGGGGAGAAGCAGGCCGCCGTGCTCAGCGCCGAGGGCGCCCGCTCGGCGGCGATCCTGCGCGCCGAGGGCGAGGCCAAGGCGATCGACACCGTCTTCAAGGCGATCCACGCGGGCGACCCCGACCAGGGCCTGCTCTCCTATCAGTACCTGCAGATGCTGCCCAAGCTCGCCCAGGGCGAGGCCAACAAGATCTTCGTCATCCCCAGCGAGTTCAGCCAGGCGCTCGGGAACATCGGGGGAGCGATCGGCGGCCTCGGGCGCCCGGCGCCGCCCCCGCCCCAGGCGCCGCCCCCGCCCCAGGCGCCGTGAGCCTCACGCTCGTCCCCGGAGCCGTCGAGGCCTATGCCGAGGCGCACACCACGCCGCCGACCGCGCACCTCGCCGAGCTCGCCCGCGCGACGCGGGAGACGATGAGCTCGCCGCAGATGCTCACCGGCGCGATCGAGGGCAGGCTGCTGGAGACGCTCGTGTTCCTCGCCCGGCCCCGCCTCGTCCTGGAGATCGGCACGTACTCGGGCTACGGTGCGCTGTCGATGGCCGGCGCGCTGCCCGAGGGGGCACGGCTGGTGACCTGCGAGGTCGACGACGAGCGCGCCGACATGGCCGAGCGCCACATCGCGGCCGCCGGCCTCGACGACCGCGTCGAGGTGCGCCGCGGCCCGGCCATCGACACGATCGCCGCCCTCGACGGCCCGCTGGACCTCGTCTTCGTCGACGCGGACAAGACCGCCTACCACGACTACTACGAGGCGGTGCTGCCCAAGCTGTCCGACCACGGGCTGATCGCCGTCGACAACGTGCTGTGGAGCGGGCGGGTCGCCGAGGAGGCCTCGGCCGAGGATTCCGGGTCGACGCTCGCCCTGCGCGCGTTCAACGACCACGTCGCCGCCGACGAGCGCACGGTCAGCGTGATGCTGACCGTCCGCGACGGGCTCACGCTGATCCGCAGGGCGTAGGCGCACATGTTCGACGCCCTCTCCGAGAAGCTACAGTCCGCCCTCTCCGACGTCCGCGCCCGCGGGACGCTGACCGAGGACGACGTGGCCAAGGCGATGCGCGAGATCCGCCTGGCGCTGCTGGAGGCCGACGTCAACTTCAAGGTCGTCAAGTCCTTCACGCAGACCGTCAAGGAGCGCTGCCTGGGCGCGGACGTGCTCGGCCGGCTGAACCCCGGCCAGCAGGTCGTCAAGATCGTCAGCGAGGAGCTCACCGCGCTGATGGGCGGCTCGAGCGCCGGGCTGCCCTTCGCCCCGCGCCCGCCGACCGTGATCCTCATGGCCGGTCTGCAGGGCTCGGGCAAGACGACGGCCACGGCCAAGCTCGCCCGCCACCTGAAGTCTGAGCACGGCTCCTCGGTGGGGCTGGCGGCCTGCGACGTCTATCGGCCCGCCGCGGTCGACCAGCTCATGAAGGTCGGCGCGCAGGCCGATGCGGAGGTCTACGAGCAGGGCACCGACCGCGACCCGGTGGACATCGCGCGCTGGGCGCTGGAGCGCGCCAAGCAGGACGGCAAGGACGTGCTGATCGTCGACACCTCCGGGCGCCTGCACGTCGACGAGAAGCTCATGGCCGAGCTCGTCGCGATCCGCAAGGCGGTCAGGCCCACGAGCGTGCTGCTCGTCGTCGACGCGATGACCGGCCAGGACGCGGTCAACGTCGCCGAGCAGTTCTCGCAGGCAGTCGCCTTCGACGGCGTTGTGATGTCCAAGCTCGACGGCGATGCCCGCGGCGGCGCCGCGCTGTCGGTCAAGGCGGTCACCGGCAAGCCGATCCTGTTCGCCTCCACCGGCGAGAAGCTCGACCAGTTCGAGCGCTTCCACCCGGATCGGATGGCCCAGCGGATCCTCGGGATGGGCGACGTCCTGTCGTTCATCGAGAAGGCCGAGGCCCAGTTCGGCGAGGACGAGGCCAAGGAGCTCGAGCGCAAGCTCAAGCGCAACGAGTTCACCTTCGACGACTTCCTCAGCCAGCTGAAGATGATGCGCCGCATGGGGCCGCTGCAGTCGCTCATGGGGATGATCCCGGGCCTCGCGGGCTCGGATCTGCAGAACGTCAAGGTCGACGAGCGCGAGATCGACCGCATCGAGGCGATCGTCCTGTCGATGACCGCGCTGGAGCGCCGGCGCCCCGATCTCATCAAGGGCTCGCGGCGGCTGCGGATCGCGCGCGGGTCGGGCACCTCGGTCCAGCAGGTCAACCAGCTCGTCAAGCAGTTCGCCCAGATGCAGAAGCTCATGAAGCAGATGGGCAGGGGGAAGATGCCCGACCTCCAGGCGCTCATGCGCCAGGGTCGATAGGCTCCACCGTCGCTTATGGCTGTTCGACTCAGACTCACCCGCGTGGGCGGGAAGAAGGATCCGATCTGGCGCGTCGTCGTCGCGGACCAGCGCTCGCCGCGTGACGGCCGGGTCATCGAGACCATCGGCCAGTACAACGCGCAGACCGAGCCGTCGACGATCAGGATCGATGCCGAGCGCGCGCAGTACTGGCTCGACCGCGGCGCCCAGCCGACGGCGCAGGTGCGCAAGCTCCTGAGCGTCCAGGCCCGCACCTCCTGACCACGCCGGCACCCCGGTGAAGGAGCTTCTCGAGTACCTCGCCAAGGCCCTGGTCGACGATCCGGGCGCGGTGGTCGTGGAGCGCTTCGAGGAGGAGGACGGCACCGTCGTGCTCGAGCTGGCCGTCGGCGAGCAGGACTACGGCCAGGTCATCGGCCGCGGCGGGCGCACCGCCAACGCGCTGCGCACCGTGATCAAGGCCGCCGCGGTCAAGGAAGGCTGCCGCGTGCTCGTCGACATCGTCGACTGATGTCGCTCCTGCACGCCGGGCGCGTCGGTCGCCCGCACGGGCTCGACGGCTCCTTTCACGTCACCCGGCCGCGGCCCGCGCTGCTGGCGCTGGGCGGCGAGGTCCGCGTCGGCGACGCCACGCGGGAGATCGTGCGCCGATCGGGCACCGAGGAGAAGCCGATCCTGCGCCTGGGCGGCGTGGGCGACCGGGCCGGCGCCGACGCGCTGCGCGGCGCGGACCTGATGGT
>JACCQW010000248.1 GCA_013813955.1 Solirubrobacterales bacterium | reverse complement strand
GCCGCCGGCCCCGCGTGGCCGGCCGGCGCCATCGCGGGCGCGCCGCCTGGACCTGTCGCGCGCAAACGCCTTCGGCATGTCGTTCGGAGCAACCCCGCGCGCGGGCCTGGTCTTCGATCTGGGCTCGCGACGCGTCCTGTGGCGCCGCGGCGCGACGCGCGTGCTGCCGATCGCGAGCCTCACGAAGGTCATGACCGCCCTGGTGGCCGTCGAGCGCCTCGCGCCGGGCGAGCGGGTGCGCATCCCCGTCGCAGCGCCGGCCGTACGCGGCTCGAAGATGGGCGCACTCGTCCCCGGTCGTCGCGTGCGAGCCGAGGCGCTCCTGCAGGGGCTCCTCATCCCCTCGGGCAACGATGCGGCGATCGCCCTCGCCGTCGGCGCGGCGGGGTCCGAGCGGCGCTTCGTCACGCTCATGAACCGGCGGGCACGCAGGCTCGGCCTCACGTGTACCCGCTACGTCACGGTGCACGGGCTGGGCGCCGGCAACCGCTCCTGCCCGGCCGACCTCGCCGAGCTGGCGACGCGCGCCATCACCCAGCCGAGGATCGCGCGGATCGCCGCCAGGGCGTCCGCCGCGGTCGACGTCGGGGGCGAGCGTGTGCAGGCGTTGCGCACCACGAACCCGTTGCTGCGCGCCGGCTATCCGGGAGCGATCGGGCTGAAGACCGGATTCACGCCGGCGGCTGGCCGCTGCCTGATCGCGATCGTCCGCCGTGACGGGCGTCGGATCGGGGTGGTCCTGCTGGGTTCGCTCGATCCTGGCGCCACCGCGCGCCGCCTGCTCGAGGCGGCGAGGCGCGCGCGCGTCATACGCTCGTCACCTGGGAGCCCGTAGGCTCAAAGGCATGGCCGAAGCCGTCGCCTCGCCTCCCGTCGCCTCGATCGACGACATGCCCGAGGGCATGGAGATGCACGGTCTGCGCCGGCGGCTGCTCCAGCTCGCGGCGCTGCTCGCCTTCGTCGGGCTCGCGATCACGCTCGTCCCCGGGCTCGCCGACGTTCGCGAGGGCCTGGCCCGTGCCACACCGGGATGGCTCGTGCTGGCCGCGGGGCTGGAGGTGCTGTCCTGCCTGGCCTACGTCGTCGCCTTCCGCGCGGCCTTCTGCGCACGGATGACCTGGAGGATGAGCTACCGGCTCGGCATGTCGTCGCTCGGCGCCGCTTCGCTGCTGCCGGTCGGCGGCGTCGGCGGGCTGGCGCTCGGGGCGTGGGCGCTGCGGCGCAGCGGCCTGACGATCGAGCGGATCGCGCGTCGCACCGTCGCGTTCTTCCTGATCACGAGCGCCGTCAACCTCGCAGCGGTGATCCTCATCGGGACGGCGCTGGCGCTCGGCCTCGTGGCCGGGCCGGGCTCGCTGGTGCTGAGCGCCGGCCCGGTCGGCCTGGCGGTCGTGGCCGCCCTCCTGGTCACGCTCGCCGCCCCACGCCTGGCGCGCAGCGTCGGACAGAGCTGGTCGGCGCCGGAGCGCCACCGGCTGCTGCGCTCGGCGGCGCGTGCCTTCGACGCCACCGCCGACGGCATCGGCGAGGCGGGCGTCCTGCTGCGTTCGGGCGATGTGCGGCTGCTGGCCGGCGCCATCGGCTACCTCCTGTTCGACCTGGCCGTGTTCTGGGCGTGCTTCCGCGCCTTCGGGCCGGCGCCGCCGCTGGCCGCCCTGTTTTTGGCCTACCTGCTCGGCCAGCTCGGCGCGCTCGTGCCGCTGCCCGGCGGCATCGGGGGGGTCGACGCCGGCCTGATCGGCGCGCTGATCATCTTCGGGGTTCCCGCCGCCGCCGCTGCAGTGGGCGTCCTGGCCTACCGCGCCCTCCTCCTCTGGCTGCCGGCCGTGCTGGGCGGCCTCGCGTTCTGGGCGCTCAAGCGCAGCCTGCGCGACGAGATGGCGTCGCGGATCCCGTGCGCCGACGATCTTCCGGCCGTCCCCGCGCGGATCTGACAAGGCCATTAATCGGTCGCACGAGTCGCCTGGAACCGCTGCCCGGGGGCAGCCTGAGGCTGTCGTCAGCCGTTCGACTCGAAAGGATGCATCGTGAGACCAGGAGAGACGACCGCCGCGGTCGGCACGCTCACCCAGGAATTGCTTCCGCACCGCTCATGACGGCGACACCCCAGCGACGGAAGGACCCGGCGTGAACGCCATCGCGGACTACGGGTTTTTGTCCGACTGTCATTCGGCCGCTCTGATCGACCGGGCGGGCTCCGTGGACTGGTGGTGCGTGCCGCGCTTCGACTCCGCCTCGGTCTTTGCGCGGCTGCTCGGGCCCGACGCCGGCCACTGGTCGCTGCGCCCGACGGCCGCCTTCGAGGTCGAGCGCCGGTACGTGGCGGACTCGCTGGTGCTGCGAACCGTGTTCACGACCGCGGGCGGTGAGGTGACGATCACCGACGCGCTGGGCCTGGAGCTCGGGGCGCGAGGCCATGCGATCGGCCTGCGCAGCCCGCATGTGCTGCTGCGACGCGTCGAGGGATCTCGGGGGACCGTCGAGATGGCCACCGAGTTCGCTCCACGCATGGAGTACGGGATGACCGTCCCGCACGTCCTCGACTCCACCGACGGGGTGACGGCGCGGGGCGGCCCGGTGCGCCTGGACCTGACCAGCACGACCACGCTCTCGCGGGCTCCCGGGATAGCCACGGGTCGCTTCACGGTTCACGCGGGCGAGCAGGTGAACTTCCGCCTGGCCTCCCTGCCCCCGTCCGAGGAGTCGGGCACGACTGAAGATCAGAGCACGCTGGAGGACACGATCGCCGGGTGGAACTCCTGGGTGCAGCTGCACGACGGCTACAACGGGCGCCACAGGGACGCGGTGCGACGCAGCTCTCTGGTGTTGCAGGGCCTGACCTTCCAGCCCACCGGTGCGGTGGTGGCCGCGGCGACGACCTCCCTGCCGGAGAAGCTCGGCGAGGATCTCAACTTCGACTACCGCTACGCGTGGCTGCGCGATCTCAGCCTGACGATCCGCTCGCTGTGGATCGCGGCATGCCCCGACGAGGCCAACCGCCTGTTTCGGTGGATCGCGGACGCCGGCGGTCACCTCGGCGACGAGCGCGTCCAGATCATGTACGGCGTGGGGGGCGAGCGGAACCTCGCCGAGCATGAGCTGGAGCACCTGCCCGGCTTCCGTGACAGCCGGCCGGTACGGATCGGAAACGCGGCATGGGACCAGGAGCAGCTCGATGTCCTCGGCGAGGTGCTCGACGCGGCCGAGCAGCTGCGCGACCAGCTCGGAGAGCTCGAGGAGCCCACCCGGGAGCTCCTCATCACGCTGGCCGATCGCGCCGCCGCGACCTGGCGCGAGCCGGACGCCGGGATGTGGGAGGCTCGCGATCGCCAGCGCCAGTACATCTCCTCCAAGGTGATGTGCTGGGTCGCCCTCGACCGCGCCATCCGGCTCGCGCCGCTGCTCGGGGACGGCGCGTGCGTCAACCGCTGGGAAGAGGCCCGCGAGCGCGTGCGAGCCGCCGTGCTGACCAAAGGCTGGAGCGAGCGAGCGGGAGCCTATACAGGCGCGTTCGGCTCGGACGACCTGGACGCCTCGGTCCTCCTCCTGCCGCTCGTGCACTTCCTCCCCGCGGACGACGAGCGAATGTGGGCGACGATCGAGGCGGTCGAGCGCGAGCTCGGCGACATCGGCCTGGTGCGCCGCTGGCCAGAGGATCCGATGGGCTTTCTCATCTGCACCTACTGGCTGGTCGAGTGCCTCGCGATGGGGGGCGAGGTCGCCCGCGCCGAGAGGTGGTTCGAACAGGCCACCTCCTACGCCAACGATCTCGGCCTGCTGTCCGAGGAGGCCGACCCCGACCGCAAGGAGCTGCTGGGCAACTACCCCCAGGCCTTCTCGCACGTCGGGCTGATCAACGCCGCGTGGCGCCTCACCCAGACCGCAGAACACGGCGCCGGGCAGGCGGAGGCGAGCACATGAGCCTGGATCCTGGCGAGCCCTTCCCCGACCTCGACCTGCCCGATCACACCCACCGTCAGCGCATGCTGTCGGAGGTGGCGAGCGGCGACCCCGTGGCGCTGCTGTTCTCCCGCGGCTGGTGGTGTCCGAAGGAGCAGCGCCACCTGAGGGAGGTCACCGCGGCGCAGGACGAGTTCGAGGTGGCCTACGCGCGGATCGTCGTCGTCAGCATCGACCGGCCCGAGGTGCAGTCGGCGTTCCGCGCCGGCCTCGGCGCGCGCTTCACCTTCCTGTCCGATGCCGAGCGGGCGTGGCTGCCGCGGCTGGGCCTGCTGGAGGAGACCGACACCCTGCACCATCCCTACCGGCCCACGGCGTTCACGCTGTACCCGGACCTGACGATCCACGCGGCCTACGACGGCAACTGGTACTGGGGCCGCCCCACCATCGAGGACCTGCGCAAGGACATGCGCGCGATCTCACGTGCGGTGCGCAAGGACTTCGAGCGCTGATGGGCGAGCTTCCGGACGGTGCGGCGCACCTCAGCTTCGACGGCCGCACCCTGCACGCCGGGCGCGGGCCGGGACGCTGCTTCATGATCGACGCCCGTTGCCTGCAGGGCGAGCCGGTCTCCGGCGCGTACGCCCACGTCTGCGCGCTGCCCGACGAGGATGCCGCGCTGGAGTTCGACCAAACCGAGGTCCAGCAGGTGCGTCGCGACGCGATGGCCTGGTGGATCCCGCTCCTCGGCGACGCGCTCGTGTCGCTGACCACGCTCGCACTCGACGAGGCCCGCTACGGCGGCGCCATCACCGTCACCCGCGAGCCGGTGACGTGGCGTGAGGACCCCTTCGCGCGGATCTTCCCGGGCACCGTCGTGCGCAGCGATCTCTTCTGCCCGGTCCTGCCTCCGGCCGGCCCGGTGGTCGAGCGCTACGCGGGCGTCGCGTGGCCGGGCGGCCGCTTCTGATCGGGATCGACCGAGATCCTTATGCCCCCGGGCCGGGCTCGATGCCCCAACCTCCGGTGAACGACGATCCCGGCTCGAGGACCCGAAGGCCTGCGCCGCTGCGAAAGGCGTTGGGGGCGCACGTCATCGCTTCGACGCCCAAGCCGCGGCGCCGGTGCTCTGGCTCCGGCAGCGAGTCCCCGGTGAAGACCATGAGGTAGGGGTGGCTCTCGTCGAGCCACAGCGCCACCGCGGCGTCGCCACCCCTGACGGAAAGCTCCACGCGCGCGAGACCCTCGTCGTCGCGCAGCAGGTCGGTGTAGCCCGTATCGAGCTCGGTGCCGGCGATCGTCCGGGCCGCGCGGAAGTCGTAGGGCGTGCCGTCGACCGGCTGCTCGCCGTGCGGGATGCCGCGCCCGTCGGCGGGCAGCCAGGTGTGCGCGGGAATGGTCAGCATCGCGTCGTCGAGAAGCTCCGTGCCAACCGTCAGATACGGATGGGCGCCCGCCCCGTAGGGACAAGGCTTCGGTCCGATGTTCGTCGCCGTGGTCGTGACCCTGAGCCCGGCTGCCGACAGCGAGTAGGCGATCGAGAGATCGAGCGCGAATGGGTAGCCGGGCTGGGGGTGCAGGCGGTGGGTCATGACGACACGGTGGTTGTCGCGCTCGGCTACGGACCAGTTGGACCAGCGGACGAGTCCGTGGATGGCGTTGTGCTTCTCCGGCTCGCTGACAGGCAGTTGGTGCTCCTGGCCGTCGAACGTGTAGGCACCTCCCTCGAGCCGGTTGGGCCACGGGATCAGCGTCTGGCCGCGCGCCCCGGTGCAGCGCTCGTGGGAGCTGTACCCGTCCAGAACCTCGCGCTCGCCGATGCAGTAGGTGCGCAGTGCCCCGCCGACCTCCACGACCGTCGCCCGCTGCTCACGATGCACGATCTCGATCTGCTGACCGGAAGGCATGAACGGCAGTCGTGCGCCGGCCGTCACTCGGCTCCCGCCTGGACGCCGCGGACGAAGGCGACCAGGATCACCCCGCCGGCCACGTTGCCCACGAGCGCGATGGCGGTGTTGCGCAGAAGGTCGATCCAGTCGGCGCTCGTGGTGTCGGCGACGATCCCGAAGAGGATCTCGCCGAAGCCGACGACCGAGTGGTTGGTGCTGGGGGCCAACAGGACGAAGCCGATGCCCAGGGCGATGAAGACCCTGGTCAGGTCGCTCTCCGCGGCCTCGGCGAGCCAGGTGAACGTCGTGATGACCGCTCCGGCGAGGACCGCGCTCGCGGCGGCCGCCGGCAGATCGCGCTCGGCCAGGGTGTCGGCCAGATTCCCGGCCGCCTGCAGCGCGTCGCGCTCGAGCACCCCCGGGATGCTCGCCAGGCTGACGAAGAGCGCGATCCCGACGAGGTTCAGGACGAACGTGATCGCCCACAGGCGCGCGACGGAGCTCTTGGCGCAGTGCCCCTTCAAGGCGGCGGCGACCGGAATGAGGAAGTTCTCGGTGAACAACTCCGAGCGCCCAACGGTCACGAAGACGAATCCGATCCCGAACGTCAGCGAACCGAGTACATGCGCGGTGGTTTCCGGCATCACCGCCGTCAGCGCTCCGGTGCTCACCACGAGGGCGAGTAGGCCGAGCGTGACGTGGAAGCCACCGAGCAGGCCGGTCGCCGCGAGGACCGGGGCGGATCGGGCCAGGCGGCGCTGGCCGTCCTCGAGACTGTCCTGCCAGATCTCCCGCGGCTCGCGGCCGATCAAGCGCCCTGGCCCACGTTCATCATCAGCCCCCCGTCCATGAAGTACGTGGAGCCGGTGACGTAGTCGCGGTCGGCGGAGGCGCGGAAGACGGCCAGGCGCGCGATCTCGGCCGGGTCGGCGGCCCGCTTGAAG
>JACCQW010000245.1 GCA_013813955.1 Solirubrobacterales bacterium | reverse complement strand
CGCGCGAGCAGCCGACCCGGATGACGCGCCGCTCACGCGCGTCCAGCGGATTGCGCAGCGGCGAGCACACCGCCTGAAAGACGGCGCTGCCGCGACCGTCGTCGCCGGGGAAACGGACCCGCGACAGGTAGGCGTGGTGCACGTCGCCGGAGAGCAGGACGATCGATCCCGGAGCCTGCGGCCCGCACGCCACGCGCTCCAGCAGCCCGGCCAGGCGCTCGAAGGAGGAGCCGAACGCCGCCCAGTGCTCGAGGTCAAGGCCCCGGCGGATACGCTCGCCGATCCCCGCCGCGCGCCGGCCCCACGCGCCCTCGCAGACCGCCTCGTTCCAGGCCTCCAGGGCATGCATCCCGGGCGCGAGGAACGCCGGCAGCGACGTGCCCAGCAGCAGGTGGTCGTGGTCGCCGGCGGCATGCTCTTCGATCCATGCCCACTCCCCCTCGTCGACCATCGTGCGGTGGCCGGGCTCGAGGACCCGCCCGGCGCGTGAGTCCATGACCAGCAGGCGGGTGCGGCCGAGATCGCGGTAGAAGCTCCAGCGCGCGCCGGCCGCCTCGCGGTCGGCGCGGAAGGCGAACTCGCGCAGGATCGGCCCCGCGTCGCCCTCGGCCGCGCGCACCGCGGCGAAGACCTCATCGGCGTGCAGCTCGTCGGGCGGCAGGTTGCCGATGTGCTGGTAGATCCAGTAGGTCATGAACCCGCCGACGATCCGCGCGTCCCACCAGCCCTGCCCGCGGGCGTCGGCCACCCACGAGCGCGAGATGTTCCAATCGTCGTGGACGTCGTGGTCGTCGAAGATCATCGCCGTCGGAAGGGTGGACAGCAGCCAGCGCACCGCCGGGTCGGTCCACGAGTCCAGGTACAGGTGGGTGTACTCCTCGAAGTCCGCGACCTCCTCGCCGGGCGGGACGCTCGTGTCGCGCCGGGTGCGGATGAAGGCGCACGTGCCCGGCGACACCTCGTCGGCGTAGACCTGGTCGCCGAGCAGCACCAGCAGGTCGGGGCGCGGGCCGTCGGGGTGCGCGCGCATCCGCAGCGCCAGCGCGAACAGCGCGTCGAGCTCGCGCCCGCGCTCGTCCTGGTCCTTGGCCAGCGTGTAAGGCGGCTCGTGGGGCACGCTCACGCGGCAGGAGCCGAAGCTCACGCGCAGCGGCCCGTCGCCGCCCAGCGTGCGGATCTCCGCCGCGGGATACGGGTCGCCGGGCAGCGGCCAGACCTGCTCGCCGTCCAGCGACACCGTGTAGGTGTGCCGCGAGCCGGGCTCCAGGCCCCCGAGGCACACCAGCGCGTAGTGGTGGCCCTCGACCTCGAAGGTGCGCTCGCGCGCACCGCAGACCTCCACCTCGGCGGACGCGTCGGTC
Organism: Solirubrobacterales bacterium; assembly: GCA_013813955.1. GTDB lineage: Bacteria > Actinomycetota > Thermoleophilia > Solirubrobacterales > Solirubrobacteraceae > CADCVQ01. The sequence goes on along the minus strand of JACCQW010000245.1, from coordinate 1,792 downwards.
TCCACCCAGACCGTCGCGTCACGCTCGCCGACGTGGCGCAGCACCGGACCCAGGACGAGCTGCGCGGGCAGGGAGCTACCCCTGCTCGAGCGGGGCCATGGTGAGCCCCGCGTCCTGCAGCTGGTCCCAGTACAGCTCGGCCGCCTCGCGGTGGCCGGTCCACACGATCGCCAGCCCCGAGCGGTGGATGGTGTCCGCGAGCCGGTAGCCGCCGTCGATGCTGATGCCGGGGACGTGGCGGGCGAGCACCTGGGCGACGTGGTCGAAGGTGTTGTGGTCGTCGTTGCGCACGATGACCCGCCAGTGGCCTCCGAGCCCGCTGCCCGGCGGCCCGACCCGGGGCTTCTCGATCGTCTGGCTCACGGGGCGGAGGGTACCGTCCGCTGCCAGTAGCGGTCCAGGCCCGGCCACTGGTCCTCGGCCGGCATGGCCTGGTCGAAGGCGGCCGCGCCGTCCTCGTCCAGGGCGGCGCGGACGGCCGCGCGCAGCGCGGCGGCGTAGCTCTCGCGGTCGGTCTCGCGGGCCAGGGCGCCCCAGCGGTCGATCGCCGCGCGCAGGCGCGCGAGGTGCTCGTCCACGTCGGCGTAGGCGCCGAAGTGCGTCACCGCGAGCGACGCGGGCTCCCACGCCTCGACCGCGTCCAGCGACCGCCGCCAGGCGTCGAGGTCGATGTCCGGCGGAGGGGTCGGGGGCAGGACGAGGTCGCCGGCCGGCAGCCGTACGCCCGCCGTGTCGCCCGTGAAGACCCAGGAGCTGTCGCGGTGGCGGTAGGAGACGTGGTGGGAGGCGTGTCCGGGGGTGTAGGCGACGTCCCAGCCGTCCTGGGACTCCCCGCCGCCCAGCACGCGCAGGTTGCGCTCGGGGACCGGCACGACCTCGCCCCACAGCCGCTCGAAGTCCTCGCCGTACAGCCGGGTGGCGGAGGCCACGAGGCGCTCCGGGTCGATCAGGTGCTTCGCGCCGCGCTCGTGGACCCAGACCTCCAGCTCGGGCCACTCACGCACGAGCGCTCCGGCCGCGCCGGCGTGGTCGAAGTGGATGTGTGTCAGCAGCAGCGCGCGCGGCTGCTCGTCGCCGAGCGCGTCCAGCAGCGTGTCGATGCACGACTCGGGGCCGGGATCGACCAGGATGTCGTCGACCTGCCAGCAGCAGATCACGTGCTCCCGGCCGAGATGGCGCACGTCGATGGGCCTCACGCGGCCATACAATCACGGTTGATGAGCGAGCACCGCCTGCCCGAGCGCGACCGCCCGTGGATGATGCGCACCTACGCGGGCCACTCGACCGCGAAGAAGTCAAACGAGCTGTACCGCGGCAACCTGGCCAAGGGCCAGACCGGCCTGTCGATCGCCTTCGACCTGCCCACGCAGACCGGCTACGACGCCGACCACGAGCTGGCGCGCGGCGAGGTGGGCAAGGTCGGGGTCCCCGTCGCCCACAAGGGCGACATGCACGCCCTGCTGGACGGCATCCCGCTCGACGAGATGAACACGTCGATGACGATCAACGCGACGGCGGCCTGGCTGCTGGCGCTCTACATCGTCACCGCCGAGGAGAACGGGATCGACCCCGCCGTGCTGCAGGGCACGACGCAGAACGACATCATCAAGGAGTTCCTGGCGCGCGGGACCTACGCGTTCCCGCCCGCCCCCTCCATGCGGCTGATCGCCGACACCGTCGCCTACACGGTGACCGAGGTCCCGAAATGGAACCCGGTCAACATCTGCTCCTACCACCTGCAGGAGGCGGGGGCGACGCCGGTGCAGGAGATCGCCTACGCGATGGCAAACGC
>JACCQW010000218.1 GCA_013813955.1 Solirubrobacterales bacterium | reverse complement strand
GGTCGGACCCGTCGCGGCTGGCCACGACGACGGCCGGGCACGCGATCGCCTCCAGCGCGTTCAGGTCCGCGAACGGGCGCGAGCGCGGCACGGCGCGCAGCGCGTCGGCGACCGCCGCCGGGTGCTGGTGTGCGGCCAGGCGCTGGCGCAGCACGGTCCCGATCGTCGCGCGCCACCCCTCCGGCACGTCTTCTAGGCCGTAGGCGGCCACGAATCCCTCGACGCCGCTGTCGCGCAGCGCATCGGCCAGCGCGTCCCAGCGCAGGAGACGGCGCTCGTCGGCGTGCTCGACAGGCTCGTAGGACGGCGTGATCACGACGAGGCCCGCGACGCGCTCGGGAGCATCCAGCGCGAGGCGCAGGATCGTGTGCGCGCCCATCGACGCGCCGGCCATGACCGCGCGGTCCAGCCCGAGCGCGTCGAGCACCGCGACGAGGTCACGGCACAGGTGCTCATAGCCGTATGCGCCGGCCTCCGGGGCCGGCGACGAGGCGCCGTGCCCGCGCGCGTCGTAGGCAATCACCCGGTGCCCGGAGCGCGCCAGCGACCGCGAGCCCATGACCACGTAGCGACGGCTGGCGGTGAGCCCGTGCGCCAGGATCACGGGGATCCCCTCTCCGTCATCGACGACGGCGAGCTTTACGTCCCCGGCCCCGATGACCCGCTGCGGCACTCCCCTACCCTATGAGCCGTGACCGTCATCGCCGTCAGCGAGGCCGACTTCCAGGCCGAGGTGCTCGACCGCTCCGCGACCGTGCCGGTGGTCGTGGACTTCTGGGCGGAGTGGTGCGGGCCGTGCCGCCAGCTCGGACCGGTGCTCGAGAAGGCGGCCGCCGCGCGCGAGGGCAAGGTCGTCCTCGCCACGCTCGACACCGACGCCAACCCCGGCCTCTCCCAGCAGTTCGCCATCCAGGGCATCCCCGCCGTCAAGGCGTTCCGCGACGGGCAGGTCGTCAGCGAGTTCGTCGGGGCGCAGGGGCCGGCGGCGGTCGAGGACTTCTTCGATGCGCTGGTGCCCTCGGAGGCCGCGGCGCTGGTGGGCGCCGGCGACGAGGCGTCGCTGCGCAAGGCGCTCGAGCTCGAGCCCGCCAACGCCGATGCGGCCGTCGCGCTCGCGGGCCTGCTGCACCGCCGTGGTGACAGCGCGGGCGCGCTGGAACTCGTCACGAACGTCACCGGCAGCTTCCAGGCCGACGGTCTGGCCGGGCGCATCCACCTGGAGGAGGCTGGGGAGCCCGACCTGGCCGATGGGTTCTCCGCCGTCGACGCCGGTGACACCGAGCGCGCGCTGGAGCTCCTGCTCGGCGCCCTGCCCACCGCCGGTGACACGCAGGAGGATCTGCGCAAGGTCATCGTCGCCGTCCTCGACGAGCTCGGCGTCGAGCATCCGCTGGCGCGGGAGTCGCGCCGGCGCCTGGCCGCCGCGCTCACCTAGGAGCACACGGCGGCGCGATCCGCCCGCGCCTGAGCGTTCACGGGACCTTCTCCCCCTATGGGGCGGGCGTGCCCGCCAGGTGCTCGCGAATGAGCCGTGCCGAGCGCTCGGGCTGCTCCCAGAAGAACAGGTGCCCGACCCCCTCCAGCAACTCCAGCCGCGCCCCGGGGATCAGCCGCGCGATCAGCTCGCCGTTGTCGGAGGAGAGCATCTGGTCGGCGGTGCCGTGGATGACCAGCGTCGGCGCCTGCAGCTCACCGAGCCGCCCGCTGGTGTCGTGGCCGGCGATCGCCTGCAGCTGGCCCATGATCACCGGCAGGGGCGCGGGATAGGACTCGGCGACCTCGACGAAGACCTCGTAGTTGGAGTGCTCGGCCGCGTAGCCCGGCGAGACGTTGACCTCCCACCCGGTCCGTATCGCCCGGTCGCGATCGCCGGAGAGCATCGCCTCCCCGAGCATCTGGATCACGCCCTGATCGGTGAGCCTGGCCTCTGCACCGCCACAGGACGTGCAGCCGAGGGTGAGCGTGCGCGCTCGATGCGGATGGCGCAGGGCTAGCTCCTGGGCCACCATGCCGCCCATCGAGATCCCGAGCACGTGCGTGCGCTCGATGCCCAGCGCGTCGAGCAGCGCGATGGCGTCGGCGGCGAGGTCATCGATCGTGAACGGCTCGCTCACCCGGCCGCTGCGACCGACGCCGCGGTGGTCGTAGAGGATCAGCTCGAAGTCGCGCTCGAGCTCGCCCAGGAAGCGCTCGCCCCAGTGCAGGCTGTTGCCGGACATCCCCTGCACGAGCAGCAGCGGCTCGCCCGCTCCGCGGCGCTCGTGATGCAGATCGGTGCCGTTGATGTCGAGGATCGTCACGCGCGGCAACGCTACAGCGGAAGCGCGAGCTGGTCGCCGCCGACGGGCTCGTCGCCGTGGTCCAGGGAGGCCACGCGCACGCCCAGCAGGCGCACCGGGCGCGGCGGCGCGTACTCGCGCAGCAGCTCGAGCGCGACGGCACCGACGACCGCGGCGTCATCCGTCGGCGCCGGGATCGTGCGCGCCCGCGTGACCGTCGTGAAGTCGTCGAGACGGACCTTGATGGCGATCGTGCGCCCACGGCGCTCCTGCGCGGCCAGCCGCGCGCACAGCTCGCCGGCCAGGCGGCCGAGGATCTCCTCCAACCGCGCGAGATCGCGGATGTCGGCGTCGAACGTCGTCTCGCGCGACTCGGACACCGCGACGCGCACCGGCGTGATCGCGGCGGACGCCTCGAAGCGCCCGCGCCGGCGCAGGTCGGGGCCACGGTTGGCGCCGAAGTGCGCCTCCAGCGCCTCCAGCGGCGCGCGGGCCAGCACGCCCAGCGTGGTGATGCCCATGCCCTGCAGGCGCGCCGCGGTCTTGGGCCCGATCCCCGGCACGAGACCCGGCGGCGCGCCGGCGAAGCGCGCGCACGCCTCTTCGCGCGTCAGGCACACGAAGCCGCGCGGCTTCTCGGCGTCGGAGGCGACCTTGGCCACCAGCCGGTTGGGCCCGATGCCCACCGAGCAGTACAGGCCGGTCTGCTCGTGGATCTCCCCCACGAGGCGGCGCATCGCCGCGCGTGGCGCCATGAGCCCCTCGAGGTCGAGGTACGCCTCGTCCAGGCCGACGACCTCGACCGTCTCGACCTGGGCGCGCACGCGCCGCATGACCGCGCGCGACGCCTCCCGGTAGGCATCGAAGTCCGGCGCGACGAGGATCGCATCCGGGCACAGCCGCCGCGCCCGCACGGTGGGCATCGCCGACCCGATCCCGAACACGCGCGCCTCGTAGGAGGCGGTGGTGACCACCGCCCGCGGGCCGCTGCCCGACACGATGACCGGCTTGCCCCTCAGCTCCGGGCGGCGCAGCAGCTCGACGCTCGCATAGAACGCGTCGACGTCGAGATGGGCGATCGGCGGCATGGCCCCCCTAACGATGACGGGCGGCCCGGAGGGCGGCCCGGAGGGCGGCCCGGGCCCGTGGGGCCGGACCCGGCCTACAGAGAGTGCCTCCTTGTCTTGAACGTATGCCGGAGCGAACGGGCGTGCGGTCACACCGCGACGGAAGGGGTCCCCGCCACGAGCTGCGCGGCCACGAGCGGCTCGACCGCCGGCCAGCGCTCGCCGCCGACGGCCTTGCCGGCCCGCAGCTCCTGCACCCGCGCCACGAGCTCGTCGACCCGGGCGAGGATCGGGTCCTCGCCGGGAGTGCGGCAGGCCAGGCGCGCGAGCGCGAGGGCCTCGGTGGGGTCGTGGCCGCCGAAGGTCTGCTGGCAGGCCGCGGTCAGGTAGGCGACCGCGCGCTCGTGCCCGATGTGCCCCCTGTCCTGCGGTGGGCCGGGCGCGGGACCGAGGTCCACCGGGTCCTCCCCGCCGACCACCCGCCCCAGCTGGCCCCCGGCGATCGTCGCGAGCGCCTCTGGCGCCAGGCCCGCAGCCTGGGCCACGCGCAGGAAGATCAGGCCGGCGAGGACGCCACTGCCGTAGGGCATGTCGCTCGCGTAGAGGATCTGCCCGGGCGCCACGGTGCAGAACAGCGCGAGCAGATCCCACACCTGCCACCACGCGGTGTCGAAGAAGAGGTTGGGCAGCTCGGCCGCCGCCGGGGCGATCCAGCCCAGGTCGCTGATCCCGGCATGGGCGAGGATCAGGCGCGCGTCGGGATGGCGGCGCGCGAGGTCGGTCACGGCCTCGCCGAGGTGCGGGATTCCCCGCCCGGCATGAAAGAGCACGGGCCCTCGAACCTCGGCGACCAGCGCGACGAGCTCGTCGACCACTGGGTGCGGCAGCGCGAACGCGTCGCTGCGCGGGTGCAGCTTGATGCCACGGGCGCCCGCCGCGAGCGCCCGCCGCGCCTCCCTCACCGCTCCGTGAGCGCCGGGATCCACGCGGGCGAGCGCCGTGAGCCGCCCGCCCGAGCCACCCGCCGCCTCGAGGATGATGTCGTTGGCCGCGGCGTAGCCGCCGGGCTCGTGCATCGCGAAGACGAGCGCCCGCTCGTGACCGGCCTCGTCGAGCCCCGCGATCAGCGCGTCGAGGGTGCCGGTCATCCCGTCAGGGTCGTTCTGGCCGATGTGCGTGTGCGCGTCGAACCACTCGGTGCCGGCCGGCAGCACCTGCCGGGCACGCGCGTAGAGCGGTGTCAGCGCGTCGTCGACCGGCATGCCGCGGAGGCTACGCGACAGCCGCGAACCGCCCGCGCGGCCACCGGTCGACCGCGTGCGGGAGGCTGCATGTCCTGCTCGAGCTTTGCCATCCCGCGGCCATGAGGGAAGATGACGCCCATGGGCACCGGCCACCGGCTCACCGCGCTCGACGCCTCCTTCCTGCACCTCGAGAAGGCGGGCGCGCACATGCACGTCGCGGGCATCACGATCCTCGACGGACCCGCGCCGGAGTACGACGACCTGATGGCTCACGTCGAGTCGCGCCTGCACCTCGTTCCCCGCTATCGCCAGCGCCTGGCCGAGGTGCCCTTCGAGCAGGGCCGGCCGGTATGGGTCGACGACCCGCACTTCAACCTGCGCTACCACCTGCGCCATACCGGCCTTCCCGCGCCCGGCTCCGAGGACCAGCTGAAGGCGCTGGCCGGGCGGCTGTTCGCCCAGCGCCTGGACCGCGCCAAGCCGCTGTGGGAGCTGTGGCTCGTCGACGGGCTGCAGGACGGGCGCTTCTCGGTGATCACCAAGACCCATCACGCCCTCGTGGACGGCATCGCCGGCGTCGACATCGCCACCGTGCTCTTCGACACCGCGCGCGATCCCGTGCCGGTCGGCCCGCCCGATCGGCGCTGGACGCCGTCTCCGCTGCCCTCCCGCGCGCAACTGCTCTCCGACGCGCTGCTGGAGCGCGCCACGAGCCCGGCCGAGGTGGTGCGTGGCGTGCGCCACCTCGTGCGCCGGCCGCGCCAGGTGCTCGACAGGGCGCGTGATGCGCTCGCCGGCATGGGCGCCCTGACCTTCGCGGGCCTGAGCCCCGCACCGCCCACCTGCCTGAACGTGCCGATCGGTCCGCACCGGCGCTACACGTGGGTGGACGCCGATCTGTCGCAGTTCAAGGCGATCAAGACCGCGCTCGACGGGACGGTCAACGACGTGGTGCTGACCGTGGTGACCGGCGCGCTCGGGCGCTTCCTGCGCCACCGCGGCGCCGCGACGGACGGCCTCGAGCTGAAGGCGATGGTGCCCGTGTCGGTGCGCGCCGATGCCGAGCAGGGCGTGCTGGGCAACCGGGTCGCCGCGATGTGGGCGCCGCTGCCGGTCGGCGTCGAGGACCCCGTTGAGCAGTTCGCCGCCGTGCGTGCCGCGATGGGCGACCTGAAGTCCTCCGGCCAGGCGGTCGGGGCCCAGGCGCTGACCGACATCGCGGGCTTCGCGCCGCCGACCATCATGAGCCAGGCGGCGCGGCTGCAGGCGCGCCAGCGCTTCTTCAACCTCGTGGTGACCAACGTGCCCGGGCCCCAGGTGCCGCTGTACGTGCTCGGGCGGCGCATGCGCGCGCTGTACCCGGTCGTGCCGCTGGCGCGCAACCAGGCCCTGGGCATCGCGGTCATGAGCTACGACGGCACGCTGGGCTTCGGGTTGCTGGCCGACTACGACGCGTTGGCCGACCTCGACGTCTTCGCGGTCGCGCTGGAGGACTCCATCGACGCGCTCGCGATCGCCGCCGGGGTGATGCAACGCGCGCGCCACCGCCGGCGCGCCGCGCCGGGCCGTCTCTCCCCCAGCCCAGCTTGACCGCGCGGCGCGTGGCGATCGGGCTGGGCATCCTCGTGCTCGGGGTGGCGGGCGTGGCGGCCGCCGGCGCCTTCTTCAGCTCGCGCGACGACGCCACGCTCGGCCAGGAGAAGGGACCCGGCGTCGCACGCGGCGCCGGTGCCGGTCCGCGGGTGACGCCGGGCAACGTGCTGCTGCTCTACGGCGACGCCCGTCTGGAGGTGCCGCTGCGCGAGCTCGCCACCGAGCTAGCCGGGCCCGCGGACAGCGCGCTGGAGGCGGCGGGCCAGGCCGTCCTCG
>JACCQW010000193.1 GCA_013813955.1 Solirubrobacterales bacterium | reverse complement strand
TCCGCCGGGCGCGGGCGTCGATGCCCGCACGCCGCGCAGCGGGTTGGGCGTGTCGCAGGGCGGTCCGGTGAAGCTCAGGAACGGTGCCACCGCCGAGCCGCCGTCCGAGCCGGTGGCGGGCACCTGGCGGAAGCAGTCCACGGCGCGGTCATCGGCGCCCAGCTCCAGCGCGCCGTCCGCCGCGGTCCGCTCGCCGACCGGAACGAACAGCTGCGGATGGTCGAACGGAGCGGACTGGTCCCGCACCCGCGGATCGGTCAACGACTCCATGAACGACACCAGCGCGTCCTTGTCGGACGACTTGAGTCCCAGCGGCTTGACGTCTGAGCTCTTCTCCGGGTTGTCGAAGTCGCCGCCGCGGTTGTAGAAGTCGACCACCTGGCGCAGCGTCGACTGGCCGCCGTTGTGGAAGTACGGCGCGGTGAGCTCCACGTTGCGCAGGCCCGAGACCTTGAACGTCCCTTCCACGCCGTCGGGCCCCTGGCCGGTGAGCCGCGTGATCGACAGCGGCTTGCCGAAAGGGTCCTTATCGCCGTTGCCCGGATCGTCGGCGTCAGGGCGCACGCCGATGTTCTCAAAACCCCTGTCGTGTTCTCCGCCCGACCTATCGGTCGGGCCGTCAGCGCGGATGTCCTGGGTCGTGGCGTTCGTGAACACCGCACCGCCGTGGCATTTCGAGCACGCGCCCTTGCCGGTGAAGACCCCCATGCCCTCCTGTGCCTGGTCGGAGAGGGCGGTACGGTCCCCGGCCAGGAACTGATCGATGGGCGCCTGGTCGGAGACGAGCGTGGCCTCGTAGGCCTGGATCGCCAGGCCCCAGAACAGCGAGAAGTTGAACTGCATGAGCGAGTACTCGCGGTTGCCGGGGCCGCTCACGCGGGCGGCGGAGTCCCACCACTCAGGCTTGAAGGCGCTGCGGATGAGATCACCGTAGGAGATGCTCAGGCCGAGCCCGGACGCATCAGCGTCGGCGCCCAGGACGCTATCGGTGGGGCTGACCGCCTGGGTGCCCAGCGGGCGCAGGGCCAGCAGCTTGCGCCCGACGTCTGACAGCGACCGTCCGTCGGCGGACATCTCCGTCGGGTTGACGGGCGGAGAGACCGCCTGCGAGGCCAGCGAGGCGTCGGTCACGTTGATGGCGACCTTGTCCACGCCGCCGTCCGGCCGCACTCGACCCACGCGGGCATCGGGATCGCGGCTGCCGAACGGGGTGACGCCGTTGAAGTCGTTCTGCGCGCGGCCGTCCCAGAACTGGCGGAAGTTGAAGACCGCGTTGATCGTCGAAGGGGTGTGGCGCTTGGTGACACGACGCACGTCGTGGCCGCCGATTGAGAACTGGGGGTCGGGAGGACCGAAGCTCTGGCCGTCGACCGGATCTCCGTCGAAGACATCGACGAACTTCGACGGGAAGACGCCCTGCGAGCCGACCACATCGTCGGTGTCTGAGATGACCGCCGAGGCGGCATCGTCGGGGTCGCTGAGCTTGTGCAGCGGGAAGTCCGACGCGGTCAGCGTGGCGTTGGGGCCCTTGAAGTCGAACGACGGCCCGCGCGGACCGATCTGGTTCTGCGAGCGTGCATCGGCGCCCGCGTTGAAGTGGCAGGTGGCGCAGGCGGTCCGGCCGTCGCTGCCGGCCTGCATGTCCCAGAACAGCGACTTGCCCAGCCTGATCGCCGCGATGTCGTCGCGGATGTACCTGGCGATGTCGGCCGGGACCGGCACCGGCACGGTGCTCAACGGGGCCAGCGCCGGATCCGCCGCATGGGCGGGCGGAGCCTGCGCGCCGACCAGCGCCGCGGAGAGAAGGAGCACCGAGAGAAGGAGCACCGTGACGCAGGCGGGGCTCCTCGTCGCACGCGATGGCGTTGAAGCCGGGGCGAGGTTCGGACTCACGTCGGCGATAGCGGATGGGAACGCACGCCGGATCAGGCCGTTGGTTGTATCAGCTCCGTGGCTGGTAGGCGCCGAAGACGTCGCCCATCGCTGCGCAGACCTCGCCCATCGAGCAGCGGTCCTTCAGCGCCCGGCGGATGAACTCCACGAGGTTGTCGCTGCCGCCGGCAGCGTCGCGCAGCTCCTGCAGGCGGCGCTCGACGAGGTCGGCGTCGCGGTCGGCCTTGAACACCTTCAGGCGGTCGAGCTGCTCCTGCTCGGATGCGGGGTCGACGCGCAGGACGTCCTCCACCTCGATCGCCTCCTCCTCGTAGGCGTTGACGCCGATCACGATGTCCTGGCGCTGGCGGTAGCGCTCCTGATAGCCCCAAGCGGACTCGTCGATCTCGTTCGTGATGAACTCGATCGCCTGGACCGAGCCGCCGAGCTCGTCGACCTTGGCGATCAGCTCCTGGGCGCGCGACTCGATCTCGTCGGTCAGCGACTCGACGTAGTAGGAGCCCGCGAACGGGTCGACCGTGTCGGCCGCCCCGGACTCGTGGGCGATGATCTGCTGGGTGCGCAGCGCGATCTTCGCGGCGCGCTCGGAGGGCAGCGCGAGCGCCTCGTCGTAGCCGTTCGTGTGCAGCGACTGCGTGCCGCCGCAGACCGCGGCAAAGCCCTGCAGCGCGACCCGCACGACGTTGTTCTGCGGCTGCTGGGCGGTCAGCGTCACGCCTCCGGTCTGCGTGTGGAAGCGCAGCTTCTGGGACTTCTCGTCGGTCGCGCCGAAGCGGTCGCGCATGATGTGCGCCCACATGCGCCGGACCGCACGGAACTTCGCGACCTCCTGGAAGACGTTGTTGTGGCCGTTGAAGAAGAACGCCAGCCGCGGCGCGAACTCGTCGACGCCCAGCCCGGCGTCGATCGCGGCCTGCACGTAGGCGACCCCGCTGCACAGGGTGAAGGCGATCTCCTGCACCGCGCTGCAGCCCTTCTCGCGGAAGTGATAGCCGGAGATCGAGATCGTGTTCCAGCGTGGCACCTGTTCCCTGCAGTACGCGAAGAGGTCGGTGGTCAGGCGCATCGAGGCCTCGGGCGGGTAGATGAAGTTCCCGCGCGCGATGTACTCCTTGAGGATGTCGTTCTGCGTCGTGCCGCGCAGCTGGTCGAGTGCGACGCCCTGCTCCTCGCCCACGATCGAGTACAGGCTGAGCAGCACGACGGCCGGCGCGTTGATCGTCATCGAGGTGGAGACCTGGTCGAGCGGGATCCCGTCGAAGGCGGTGCGCATGTCGTCGATCGTGTCGATCGCCACGCCGGTGCGCCCGACCTCGCCGAGGCAGCGCTGGTCGTCGGAGTCCAGGCCGAGCTGGGTGGGCAGGTCGAAGGCCATCGACAGGCCCGTGGATCCGTGCTCGAGCAGGTACTTGTAGCGCTCGTTGGACTCCTTGGCCGACGCATAGCCCGCGTACTGGCGCATCGTCCACGTCTGCTTGCGGTACATGTCGGCATGCACGCCGCGGGTGTACGGAAACGCCCCGGGCTCACCCAGGTCGAGGTCGTCCGGGAGGTCGGACTCCGTGTAGCGCGGCTGGATCTCGATGCCCGAGTCGGTGAAGCGCCGCGGGTCGTCCGGGCCGACGATGGGAGCGACGGTCAGGCGTTCTTCGATGGCCATGGCGCAAGCGTACCCCCGGGGGGCTGAGAGAACCTTTAGGCGCGGGAGAGCCCCCATTCAGGGCATGCCCGTTGCATGTCCGCCATGTCCTCACCCTCCCGCCGGTCCAACTTCCTCTCCGCGCTGCTGGGCGCGCTCGTCATCGCCGTGCTGTTCGGGGCGCTCACCGTCGGTGGCGCCTTTGACGACGACGACCCCGCGCCCTCCGCCGCGGTGACCGCGCAGCCCGCCGACTCCGACAGCGACGCCGACGATGGCACTCCGGCGCAGAGCGCAACGAACGTCGCCGCGCTGTACGAGCGCGTGCGTCCCGGCGTCGTCTCGGTCGAGACGCGCTCCACGCGCCGCACCCCGCTGGGCCCGCAGGAGGGCGGCGGCAGCGGCTCGGGCTTCGTGATCGACGACGAGGGCTCCATCCTGACCAACGACCATGTCGTCGAGGACGCCGATACCGTCCGGGTGCGCTTCGAGGACGGCGACCCCGTCCGCGCCCGGGTCGTCGGCACCGACCCGTCGACCGACCTCGCGCTGCTGAAGGTCGACCCCGAGGGCCTGGACCTCGAGCCGCTCGCGCTGGGCTCCTCGGCCGGGGTGCGCGTGGGAGAGCCGGCGATCGCCCTGGGCAGCCCCTTCGGCCTGGAGGGCACGCTGACCACCGGCGTCATCTCCGCCCTGCAGCGCACGATCCGCGCCCCCAACAACTTCTCGATCGACAAGGTCATCCAGACCGACGCGGCGATCAACCCCGGCAACTCCGGCGGCCCCCTGATCGACGCCCGCGGCCGCGTGATCGGCGTCAACGCCCAGATCGCCACCAGCTCGCGCTCCAACAGCGGCGTCGGCTTTGCGGTGCCGATCGACACGGCCAAGGAGATCCTCGCGCAGCTGAAGGCCGGCAAGGACATCGAGCGGCCCTACCTCGGCGTCTCGACCACCGACCCCGAGACCGGCTCCGGCGCCGTGGTCGCCCAGGTCGTCCCCGGCGGCCCGGCCGACGACGCGAACCTGCGGGCCGGGGACCGCATCGTCTCCGTCGACGGCAGGGCGGTCACCGAGTCCGCGGAGGTCGGCGACGCGGTGACCGCCAACGAGCCCGGTGACCGGGTGCGCATCGAGATCCGCCGCGGCGGCGCCGAGCGCACCGTGACGGCCACGCTGGGCACGCGACCCGCCCAGGCCGACGCCGTCACGACGCCGGGCGCGCCACGACCGTGACGTGCAGCGGCGTGCGGTGCTCCTCGAGCACCGCGAAGCCGCTCAGGGCGAGCATCGTCCGCAGCGCGGACGGGGTGATCCCCCAGTACCACGGCGCGTAGCCCTGCGCCGGGCCGCCCGCCGGCTCGGCGCTGGGGTGCTCGCGGCGCCCGGGTGCGACGACGCACGTGCCCGGGCGCCCCGGCGTCTCGGGCACGGTCTCGGTGGCCAGCAGCAGCGTGCCGGCGGTCAGCTCGCGCAGGCGCTCGAGCGTCAGCAGCGGGTGGGGGGCGTGGTAGAGCACGCCCGAGCACCACACGACATCGTGGCGGCCGATCTCCAGCACGATGTCGGGGTCGTGCAGGTCGCCCTGCACGAAGCGCACCTGCGAGCCGCGGCGCTCGCGCTCGGCGGTGAACCGCACGGACGGGCCCATGAGGTCCACGCCGGTCACCGAGTCCGCGCCCGCATCCTCGGCGGCGAAGCACAGCGCCCCGTCGACCGACCACATGCAGCCGACGTCCACGAACGAGCGCCCCGCGACGTGACGGGCGATGAGCTGCTCGCGCGGCGGCGCGGTCGACCCCAGGCGCGCGCGCAGGCGCGCGGTGGTGGTGAGGGCCCGGTCGAGCACGCCTTCAGTGTGTCAGCCGCGCTGCGCCGCGGGTGGACGGCACAGCACCCACACCGGCCCGCCGCTCGGCTCCTCGTAGCGCGTCGTGACCACGAAGCCACGGCGCTCGTAGAACGCGGCGCCGAGCGCGGTCGAGGTGTCGGTTGCGGCCGGCAGGCCCTCGGCGTCGCAGCGGGCGAGCACCGGTGCGATCACCGCGCCCCCCAGCCCGCTGCCCTGGTGCTCCGGCGCGGTGCCCATCCCCGCCAGGTAGAAGTGCTCGCGCTCGGGTCGGTGCGCGGCGCCGAGGGAGGCCGCGGCCGCATAGGCGCCGAAGCGCTCGCCGAGCAGCTCGGCGACGCGTTCCTTCAGTGCCGGGGCAGCAGGCGCGCCCCCCGGCGGCTGCCACATCGCCGCCGCCGCACCGTCGCCGGCCACCCACAGCTCGCCGAGCGCGAGCGTCGTCTCGGCGTACAGGGCGTAGAGCGAGCGCAGCCGCTCCTCGAAGCCGGCGGCGGGCACCGTGGCGCGGACGTGCGCATCGTTCGCGAACGCGCGGGCGAGGGTGTCGGCGACGCGGTCGAGGTCCGCGGCGGTGGCCCGCCGCACGGTCACGCCCGCGCTCAGACGGCGCCGCCCGCCACGGGCGGGGCGGTCGGGTCCGAGCCAGCCTCGCCCGGCGCCTCGCGGGCGAGGTACTCCTCGGCGAGCAGCGGGTTCTCGCGGGCGCGCTGCACGACGCGCAGGAGGTCGGACATCGTCGCGACCTCCTCGACCTGCTCCTTGATGAACCACTGCATGAACTGCTCGCTGGTGTAGTCGCCGGACTCGCGCGCGAGCGCGGCGAGCCCGTTGATCTGCTCCGTCACGCGGCGCTCCTGCTCGAGCGCCAGCGTCACGGGCGCGACGGGATCGCCGAACGTCGTCTGCGGGGCGATGACGCCGGGCACGGCCGCCTGCGCGCCGGCGTCCAGCAGGTAGCGGACCATCATCAGCGCGTGGTTTCGCTCCTCGAGCGACTGGGCGTAGAAGAAGGCGGCGAGGCGCGGCAGGGTGTCTGCGTCGTAGTGCGCCGCGATGGCGACGTACTGCTGCGAGGCCGCGAACTCGTTGGCGATCTGCTCGTTGAGGCGGTCCACGAACGGCTGGGCGGGCATCGCGCCACCCTACCGCTCCACCGCGACGCGTTAGGCTGGCCTAACCGATGAAGACCCGTTTCAAGCCGAAGCGCAAGTGCTGCGGCAGCGCACCGCGCTGCAAGCGCTGCCCGGTCGTCTCCAAGCGCCTGATCAAGCGCGGGCTCGCCAAGCGCCGCGACGACGGCCTCGTGGTCCTGGCCCCGGACCTCACGAAGAAGCAGTACAGGGTCGCTCGGGTCCGCTAGGTAGCCTGCGGGCACATGGCCACCTGCCTCGTCACCGGTGGAGCGGGGTTTCTCGGGTCGCACCTGTGCGACGAGTTACTGCGCCGCGGCCATCGCGTCATCTGCGTGGACAACCTCGAGACGGGCTCGCTGGCCAACATCGAGCACATCCGCGTGCCCGAGTTCGAGTTCCTGCAGCTGGATATCATCACGCCCTACTTCGTCGACCGGCCGATCGACTTCGTCTACCACCTGGCCTCGCCCGCCTCGCCGATCGACTACCTGCGCCTGCCGCTGCACACGCTGAAGGTCGGCTCGCAGGGCACGCACCACACCCTGGGCCTGGCCAAGAAGCACCGCGCGCGCTTTCTGCTCGCGTCCACCAGCGAGGTCTACGGCGACCCGCAGGTCCATCCCCAGAAGGAGACCTACTGGGGCCACGTCAACCCGATTGGCCCGCGCGGCGTCTACGACGAGGCCAAGCGCTACGCCGAGGCGCTGACCATGGCCTACCACCGCCAGCAGGGTGTCGACACCGCGATCGTTCGAATCTTCAACTCGTTTGGTCCTCGGATGAGACCGCACGACGGGCGCGCGATCCCGACCTTCCTTCGCCAGGCGCTGCAGCACCGGCCGATCACCGTCTTCGGGTCGGGCAGCCAGACCCGGTCCTTCTGCTACGTCGACGACCTCATCCGCGGCATCATCGCGCTTGCGGAGTCCGGCCAGCACCAGCCGATCAACGTCGGCAATCCGCACGAGTTCACGCTGCTGGAGCTTGCGCAGGCGGTGATCGAGGTCACGGAGTCGCGCTCGGAGATCGTCTTCGAGGCCCTGCCCACCGACGATCCGCAGGTGCGCCAGCCGGACATCACGCTGGCCCGCGACGTGCTCGGCTGGGAGCCGGAGGTCCAGCTGCGAGACGGCCTGCGCCGGACGATCGAGCAGTCGGGCATGGACGCGCTCGTCGGCGCGGGGCGTCGCTGAGCCTGCGGGGTTGCTGCGGGGTTGCGCACACTTGCGCAGGGAAAATGCTCAAAGAAGGTGAAGTCCGGCGGAACATCTGCCATGTTTGGCCGTTAGGGGAAGGGATATGTCGACCACGCAGCAGCAGCCACTGGATGGCCAGCGGGAGACAACGGAGCTGCGGCCCGTCGACTTCTCGCTCGGGGACCGTGACGTCCGCCGCAAGCGGCCGCCCGCCCTGTCGTTCCTGCTGCGCCTGGAGACGCTGCGCCGGGTGGCGCGCGTGGCCACGCTGCTGCTCGCCGACTTCGTCGGCATCTTCATGGCGATCCTCACCGCGCTGTGGCTGAAGGCCGGCCTGGTCTCCGGCGACTGGCGGCTGAACGTCCAGGTCGAGCAGACCGAGGAGATCTTCAACTTCGCCTACCTGATCACCGTCCTGCTGTTCGCGCGCTCGGGGCTGTACGCCGGCCGCGCCGAGCGCCCCGGCATGGCCAAGGTCGTCTCGTCGCTGTTCCAGGTCACGCTCGTGGCGCTCGTCTTCGCGTTGGCCGACGCCAACGACTTCTCCTCCTACTACATCTTCTACGGCTCGCTGTTCTTCGCCGTGGCCTACGTGTCGATGCTGCGCCTGGCCTATCAGAAGGCGACCGGGCTGCTGCTGCGCCTGGCCGGCCACCAGCGCCGCGCCGTGCTCGTCGGCTCCGGCGAGCAGATCGAGGCGGTCGGCCACGCGCTGCGAGACACCGCCCACCCGATGGTCAAGGTCATCGGCTTCATCTCGCTGACGCCGCGCCCCGACAACGGCCTGGTCTCGCTCGGCAGCCTGGACCAGCTCGCCGCGGTCATCGCCAAGCACCGCATCGACGAGGTGATCATCGCCGATCCCGACTTTCCGCAGACGCAGGCGGTGGAGCTCGTCGACGTCTGCCACAGCCTCGCCGTCCGCGTGCGCATCGCGCCCTCGACGATGGAGATCCTCGTCCACCGCGCGGAGTTCGTGCCCGGCGAGGCGGTGCCGCTCTTCGAGCTCAAGCCGCCGGTCTTCGAGGGCATCGACTACGCGATGAAGCGCACGTTCGACATCGTCTGCTCCACGCTCCTGCTCATCGTGCTCAGCCCGCTGCTCGCCGGCTGCGCGCTCGCGATCCGCCTGAGCTCGCGCGGGCCGATCGTCTACCGCTCGATCCGGCCCGGCATCGGCGGCGTGCCCTTCGCGTGCTTCAAGTTCCGCACGATGCGCCGCGACGCCGACCAGCGCCAGGCCGACCTGGAGTCCGTCAACGAGGCCTCGGGGGCGCTGTTCAAGATCCGCGACGACCCGCGTATGACCCGGATCGGGCGCCTCCTGCGCACCTACTCGATCGACGAGCTGCCCCAGCTCGTCAACGTGCTGCGCGGGCAGATGTCGCTGGTGGGCCCGCGCCCGCTGCCCCAGCGCGACTTCGAGCGCATGGAGCCGTGGCACAAGAAGCGCTACCTGGTGACGCCGGGGATCACCGGCCTGTGGCAGGTCTCCGGGCGCTCGGAGCTGGACTTCGACGACCTGGTGCGCCTGGACTTCCTGTACCTCGAGCGCTGGTCGGTCTTTCTGGACCTGAGCATCCTCGTCAAGACGATCCCGGCCGTGTTCACCCGGCGAGGGGCGTTCTGAGCGTGGGTGGCCCGACCGCCCGAACACGCGCGGATTGACCGGACGGACCACTAGAAGCGCCGCGATCGCCGTCGCGTTCGGCCTCGCCGTCGTCACGGCGTACACGCAGACCCGTCCCGGCGCGGAGGCCAAGCCGCTGCCGGGCACGCCGCTGCGCGAGCTGGCGCAGGCCGAGGGCCGGCGCGTCGGGACCGCCGTGCAGGCGCGGGCGCTGGAGCGCGACCGGGCCTACGGCCAGCTCGTCGCGGGGCAGTTCTCCAGCGTGACGCCCGAGAACGAGATGAAGTGGGATGTCGTGGCTCCCGAGCAGGGGACCTTCGAGTTCGGGCCCGCCGACGAGATCGTCGGGCGCGCGCACGACGCCGGCCAGGTCGTGCGCGGGCACACGCTCGTGTGGCACAGCCAGACCCCCGGGTGGCTGGGGCCGCTGGACGCCGAGGAGCTGCGCGCCGCAATGCTCGAGCACATCGCCCGCGTCGCCGGGCACTTCCGCGGGCGCGTGGCCACCTGGGACGTGGTCAACGAGGCCATCACCGACCGCGGGCGGCTGCGGCGCTCGGTCTTCTTGCAGCGCCTGGGCCCCGGCTACGTCGCGCAGGCGTTTCGCGCCGCGCGCGAGGCCGACCCCGACGCGAAGCTCTTCATCAACGACTTCGGGATCGAGGGGATCAACCCGAAGTCCGACCGGCTGTACGCGCTCGTGCGCGAGCTGAAGGCGCAGGGCGCTCCGGTCGACGGCGTCGGCTTTCAGATGCACGTCAACCTGAAGGGGGTGCCCGCCGACTTCGCCGCGAACCTGCGGCGCTTCGTGGCGCTCGGGGTGGAGGTGGCGGTCACCGAGGCCGACGTCGCGCTTCGCCAGCCCGCGAGCGAGGGGGACCTCGCGGCCCAGGCGCGGGTGTTCACCGACGCGCTGCGCGGCTGCCTGGAGGTCGCGAAGTGCCGCTCGTTCACGTTCTGGGGCTTCACGGACTCGCGCTCGTGGATCCCGGAGAACCAGCCGGGCTTCGGCCGGGCCACGCTGCTGGACTCCCGGCTGCGCCCCAAGCCCGCCTACGAGGCGGTGCAGCGGGCGCTGGGGCCATAATCGCCGCGTGGCCTACCGCTACCTGTTCGAGCAGATGGTCCGGCGCGAGCTGCGCCAGAAGTACAAGGGCTCCGCCCTGGGCGTGCTGTGGTACGTCGTCAACCCGCTCGTGCTGATGGGCGCCTACTACCTCATGTTCGGCGTGATCTTCCCGCTGGACGACATCGAGGACTTCCCTCTGTTTCTCATGGTCGGGCTGGTGGTGTGGATCTTCTTCAGCCAGTCGGTGATCAGCGCGGCGCCCTCGCTGCTGGAGCAGGGGGCGCTGGTGCGCAAGGCGCGCTTTCCGCGGCTGACGATCCCCGGCGCGGTGGTGACTGTCCAGATGGTCACGTTCCTGCTCATCCTCGCGCTGCTGGGCATCGTGACGGTCGCGCTGCGCGGCACGCTGGACGTCGCGCTGCTGCTGCTGCCGGCGATCCTCGTCTGCCTGTACGCGTTCGTGCTCGGCTTCGCCTTCGCGGTGAGCATCCTGCACGCCTACTTCCGCGACGTGGCGCCGATCCTGTCGGCCGCGCTGCTGCCGTGGTTCTTCATCTCGCCGATCTTCTTCCGCCCGGAGTCGATCACCGAGCGCGCGACCTACCGGGCGATCCTCGAGTGGGGCAACCCGGTCGCGCCGTTCATCACGGCGGTGCGCGACGTGCTCTACGGCGGCGTCGTGCCCGACCTCGCGGTGCTGGGCTACATAGCCGTCGCCGCGATCGTCGCGCTCGCCGGCGGGCGGCTGCTGTTCGAGCGCCTGCAGGGCGAGCTGGCGGTGGTGGTGTGATCGACGGGCTCAGGCCGGGGGAGATCGTGCTCGAGGACGCCTCGCGGGCCTTCAACGTGCGCGCGGACCGCGGGCGCACGCTCAAGGAGCTGCTGATCGGCCGCGAGCGCGCCGGCGGGCCGCCGCCGGTGCAGGCGCTGCGCGACGTCTCGCTTCGCATCGAGCCCGGCGAGACGGTCGGGATGGTGGGGCGCAACGGCGCGGGCAAGTCCTCCACGCTGCGCGTGCTCGCGGGCATTGTGCCGCTGACCTCGGGCCGCGTGGGCTGCGGCGGGCAGATCGTCTCCCAGCTCGAGCTCGGCGCGGGCTTCGGGCGCGACTTCTCCGGGCGCGAGAACATCTTCCTCAACGGCGCGCTGCACGGGCTGGACCGCGCGCAGATCGAGGCGCGGCTGGATGCGATCGTCGCGTTCTCCGAGCTGGGCGACTTCATCGACGCGCCGGTGGCGACCTACTCGTCGGGCATGTTCCTGCGGCTGGGCTTCTCGATCGCCGCGCACCTGGACGCCGACGTGCTGCTCATCGACGAGGTGCTGGCGGTCGGCGACGAGGCCTTTCAGCGCAAGTGCGAGGCGCGTATCGCCGAGCAGATCGCGGCGGGCGCGACGCTCGTGCTCGTCTCCCACGACGCCGCGCTGATCGAGCGCACCTGCGAGCGCGTGATCGTGCTCGACGGCGGCGAGAAGGTCTTCGACGGGCCCGTGGACGAGGGCATGCCCTTCTATCACCGGCTCATGGGCACCACCGAGGAGGTGCCCTCGCCGTGAGGCCCGAGGACGCCCTGGACGCCGCGCGCGCGGCGGCGGCCGCGCACGGCGGCGCCGGCGAGCTCCCACCCGGCTTGCGCATCGAGCCGACCGAGCGCGTGTCGATGGAGCAGCTCATGGAGTGGGCGGTCATCGAGCCCGACCCAGACCTCATGCGCTCGACGCGTGTGCTCGGCGCGCCGATCACGTGGCTCAAGCGCCTGCTGCTGCACGTGCTGCGCCAGTACACCCGCGAGCTGGAGGCCCAGCAGACGCGCTTCAACCTGCAGCTGCTGGTCGCGCTGGCCGAGCTGGAGGACCGCCGTGAACGTCCACCAGGTCCTTAGCGGCGCGGGGCCCGTCGACGCGGTCACCACGCAGGCGCTGGCCTTCCGCGAGCTGTTCGGCGCCTGGGGATGGGGCGGGCGCGACGTGGCGGCCTCGATCGACCCCCGCGTCGGCGACCGCGTGAAGCCGCTGCGCGCGCTGGCCGCCGCCGGCGGCGACGTGCTGCTCATCCACTACTCCGCCTACGCGCCGAAGCTGCGCGGGGTGCTCGAGCTGCCCCAGCGCAAGCTGCTGCTCTCGCACAACATCACGCCGGCGCGGTGGTTCTGGGACCACGACCCGCAGGCCGCCGTGCAGTGCGCGCTGGGCCGCCGCCAGCTGCCGGAGTTCGCCGCCGCCGTCGACGTCGCGGCGGGCGTGTCGCTGTACAACGCGCGCGAGCTCGGCGGCGACACCGTCATCCCGATCCTCTTCGACCCCGCGGCCCTGGGGCCCGCGCGCGCCGCCGACCCGCCGCCGGGGCCGCCGCTCGTGCTCTTCGTTGGGCGCCTGACGCCGCACAAGCGCCAGGACGAGGTCATCCGCGCGTTCGAGCTCTACCGCCGCCGCCACGCCCCCGACGCGCGGCTCGTGCTCGTCGGCTCCCCGCTGAACGACCGCTACCGCGCGGCGCTGCAGGGCCTGGCCGACGAGCTGGCGCCGGGCGCGGTGCGCATCGAGTCCGGCCTCTCGCGCGAGCAGCTCGCCGAGCGCTACCGCTGCGCGCACGCGTTTCTGTGCCTGTCCGAGCACGAGGGGTTCTGCATCCCGTTGCTGGAGGCCTTCCACTTCGGCGTGCCCGTCGTCGCGCGGGCGGTCGGCGGCGTGCCGGAGGTCGCC
>JACCQW010000145.1 GCA_013813955.1 Solirubrobacterales bacterium | reverse complement strand
CCTCGACCTCGACGAGCTCGAGGAGCTCCTCGTCGTCGACCATGTCGGCCTTGTTGAGGAACACGACGATGTAGGGCACGCCGACCTGGCGGGCGAGCAGGATGTGCTCGCGCGTCTGGGGCATGGGGCCGTCGGCCGCCGAGACCACGAGGATCGCGCCGTCCATCTGCGCGGCGCCGGTGATCATGTTCTTGACGTAGTCGGCGTGGCCCGGGCAGTCCACGTGGGCGTAGTGCCGGTTCTCGGTCTGGTACTCCACGTGCGAGGTGGCGATCGTGATCCCGCGCTCCTTCTCCTCCGGAGCGTTGTCGATCTCGGCGAAGCTGCGGGCCTCGCCGCCACCCTGCTCCGCCAGCACCGTGGTGATGGCGGCCGTCAGCGTCGTCTTGCCGTGGTCGATGTGACCGATCGTTCCGACGTTGACGTGCGGCTTGTCGCGCTCGAACTTCTCCTTTGCCACTTTCGTTGCTCCTCTAAGTCTCTCGGGTGAACTGGTGGAAACTATCGAACTTGCGGGGTCCGGCGACTTACGCCGGGACCGGTTCGCCGGTGCGGTGCTCGACGACCTTCTCGGCGATGTTCGGGGGCACTTCCTCGTACCCGTCGAACTGCATCGTGTAGTTGGCGCGGCCCTGCGTGTTGGAGCGCAGGTCGGTGGCGTAGCCGAACATCTCGCTCAGCGGGACACGGCCTGTGACGGCCAGCGCGTTGCCGCGGCGCTCCTGCCCCTCCACCCGGCCACGGCGGCGGCTGAGGTCGCCGATGACCTCGCCGAGGAAGTCTTCGGGCGTGACCACCTCGACGGCGAAGATCGGCTCGAGCAGCACGGGCTTGGCCCGGCGCGCGGCCTCCTTGAGCGCCAGCGAGCCGGCGACCTTGAAGGCGATCTCGGAGGAGTCCGTGTCGTGGTACTTGCCGTCGGTCAGCGTCACGCGGACGTCGACCATCGGGTAGCCGGCCTTGACGCCGGTCACCAGCGCCTCCTCGACGCCCTTGGCGACCGCCGGGATGAACTCGCTGGGCACGGAGCCGCCGCGGACCTTCGAGACGAACTCGAAGCCCTCACCCGGCGTAGGCTCGATGTTGATGTAGACGATGCCGAACTGGCCCGAACCGCCGGTCTGCTTGACGAAGCGTCCCTCGACCTTCTCGGCGGTGGCGCGGATCGTCTCGCGGTAGGAGACCTGCGGTCGCCCGACGTTGGCCTCGACGCCGTACTCGCGCTTCATGCGATCCACGAGGATCTCGAGGTGCAGCTCGCCCATGCCGGAGATCTCAGTCTGGCCGGTCTCCTCGTTCGTCTGGACCTGAAAGGTGGGGTCCTCCTCGGCCAGGCGGCCGAGCGCGACCGACATCTTCTCCTGGTCGACCTTCGTCCTGGGCTCGACGGCGACCTTGATGACCGGCTCGGGGAAGGTGATGTTCTCCAGCTTGACCGGCTGGTCGGGCGCGGTGAGCGTGTCGCCGGTGACGATCTGCTTGATGCCGACGCCGGCGGCGATGTCGCCGGCATAGACCGCGTCGACCTCCTCACGGTCGTTGGCGTGCATCATCAGGATGCGACCGACGCGCTCGGTCTTGCCGGTGGAGACGTTGAGCACGCGCCCGCCGGACTCGAGCTTGCCCGAGTACACGCGGAAGTAGGTGAGCTTGCCGACGAACGGGTCGGACATGATCTTGAAGGCGAGCGCGGCGAAGGGCTCGCCGTCGTCGGGCTGGCGGACGACCGGGTCGCCGTCGACGCCGCCCTTGAGCACCTCGATGCCCTCGATCGGCTTGACCTCCAGCGGGCTGGGGAGGTAGTCCAGGACCGCGTCCAGCAGCGGCTGCACGCCCTTGTTCTTGAAGGCCGACCCACAGAAGACCGGCGTCAGCTCGATCGCCAGCGTCGCGCGGCGCAGCGCCTGCTTGAGGTCGGCGACCGGGACGGGATCGCCGCCGCCGAGCTCCTCGAGCGCGAGCTCGGCGATCTCGTCGTCGAGGTCGGCCAGCTCGTTGAGCAGGTGCTCCCGCGCATGCGCGGCCTCCTCGGCCAGCGCGGCGGGGATGGCGACGATCTCGTGCTCCTTGCCGAGGTCGTCCTTGTAGACGATCGCCTCCATGCCGAGCAGGTCGACGAAGCCCTCGAAGTCGCCCTCGGAGCCGACGGGGAGCTGGACCGGCACAGCCTTGGCCCCGAGACGCTCCTCCATCGTCCTGACCGAGCCCGCGAAGTCCGCGCCCGTACGGTCCATCTTGTTGATGAACGCGATGCGCGGCACGGCGTACTTGTCCGCCTGGCGCCAGACGGTCTCCGACTGCGGCTCGACGCCGGCGACGGAATCGAAGACGGCGATCGCGCCGTCCAGGACGCGCAGCGATCGCTCCACCTCGACGGTGAAGTCGACGTGGCCGGGCGTGTCGATGATGTTGATGCGGTGATCGCGCCACTCGCAGGTGGTGGCCGCGGAGGTGATGGTGATGCCCCGCTCCTGCTCCTGCTCCATCCAGTCCATCGTGGCGGCGCCCTCGTGGACCTCGCCGATCTTGTAGGTCCGGCCCGTGTAGTAGAGGATGCGCTCGGTGGTCGTCGTCTTGCCGGCGTCGATGTGCGCCATGATCCCGATGTTCCGGGTCTTCTCGAGCGTGAACTTGCGTGGCATGGGTTCTCTTCTTCTCTATCCGGTCTCGAGCAACAAAAACGGGCCCCTCGGGCCCGCACGCACGTCCGGTGTCTGTCCGGTCCGTCGCGCTATGTGCTCGAGGTCTCCATCGTCGGGCGCACTACGGCCTCAGGGCGCGCACGCGTGAGCGCAACCGGCCGGGAGGCGACCGAGGACTATAGCAAAGGCGGCCGGGCCCGCCGCGCGCTTTCGGGCGGGCGCCGGACCGGCTCCGGGGGCAGCGAGGGTCCACCGGGAGCGCTGCGCCCGGCGCTGTGCGTCGTGGCCCTCGCGGGTGCCGTGGCGCTCGCCGTGGCCGAGTTCTCCACGGTCTTCGAGGTGGCCGTCGGGTCGCTGGACACCGTCCAGCGGACGGTCTCCGGCGGCGACAACCACTCGTGGGCGCTGCTGGTGGTGGCTATCGCGGCGATGCCCTTGGCGCTGGGCGCGGCTGGCGGCGCGCGCCCGCCGGCGCTGGCCCTCGTCGTCCTGGGCGCGGTGGCGCTGTTCATCGTCCTGGCGATCGACCTGCCCGACACGAACGCCTCCGGGCGCCTACCCGAGTCAGTCGCCTTCGAGGACGCGCAGGCCCAGCCCGGGACGGGTTTCTACCTCGAGACCCTCGGCGCCGTCCTGCTCCTGGGCTCCGGCGGCCTGCTGCTGCTGCTCGGCCGGGCCAAGCCCTAGCCGCGGGCCCTCCGGAACGCGCCCGCCGGAGCCCGCCGCCGGAGCGGGGGAGTCGGAGGTCCGCGACTACCAGCGGTAGTGGGCGAAGGCCTTGTTGGCCTGCGCCATGCGGTAGATGTCGTCCTTGCGCTTGTAGGCGCCGCCCTGCTGGGACTGCGCGTCGAGCAGCTCGTTGGCGAGGCGCTGGGCCATCGTCTTCTCGCGGCGCTGCCGAGCGAACTCCACGAGCCAGCGCACGGCGAGCGTACGGGCCCTGCGCGAGGGCACCTCGACGGGCACCTGGTAGGTCGCACCGCCGACGCGGCGGGAGCGGACCTCCAGGACGGGGGTCAGCGTCTTGAGCGCCGCCTCGAGCTGCTCGACGGGGTCCTTGCCGGAGCGCTCGCCGATGATGGCCAGGGCGTCGTAGACGATCTTCTCGGCCACCGACTTCTTGCCGTGCAGCATGACCTTGTTGATCACCTGTTGGACGAGGCGCGAGCGATGGACGGGGTCCGGCTCGACGGGCCGGATGGTGGCAGCGGAGCGGCGGGGCATTACTTCTTCTTCACGCCGTACTGGCTGCGGGCCTTCTTGCGGTCGCTGACGCCGGCGGCGTCCAGCGTCCCGCGCACGACCTTGTAGCGCACGCCGGGCAGGTCCTTGACGCGGCCGCCGCGGACGAGCACGACGGAGTGCTCCTGCAGGTTGTGGCCCTCACCCGGGATGTAGGCGGTCACCTCGATCGAGCCCGTGATGCGCACGCGCGCGACCTTGCGCAGCGCGGAGTTGGGCTTCTTGGGCGTGGTCGTGTAGACGCGCGTGCAGACGCCGCGGCGCTGGGGCGCGGAGACCTTCTTCTTGCGGCCCTTGCCGGACTTCAGGCCGGGCGTGGCGAGCTTCTTGTTGGGGGCCTTGCGCCCCTTGCGGACGAGCTGGGAGGTGGTGGGCATGCGACGCGGGATGCTAGCAGCGTGCCGCTGCTCAGCGCCCGGCGAGAACGGGCGTGACGGGCAGGCCGGCGGCCCGCCGCCCGCGCGCGCCGGGGTAGGTCAGCCGGTAGCGCGCGGCGCCGCGATGGCGCACGGTGCGGGTGAACGTGGCGCGGCCGTCAGCGCGCACGCGCGCCACACGGCGCCACGCCTGCCGGCCGACCCGCCGCTGCACAACGATCGTCTTGACCCCCGGGCCCAGGCGCAGGCGCCCGTAGAGCAGCGTGCGACCGCCCCGGCGCCGCTCGGCGAACAGCCCCGCCTGGAAGGTGCGCGCGGCGATCTTCTCGCTGCCGTCGGAGCGCAGCAGGCCGGTGGAGAACTCGCCGAACGGGCGCGACGTGCTGTCGGACACCCGCTGGGGCGCCTTGGCCTGGTCACGCAGCAGGAACTGGGCGAAGGAGCGCACGGCGGGGACACGGTCGGCGAGGTACTCCGCCCATGTCAGCCAGCGTGCCTGGGTGGCCTGCGAGATCGTCGGCCGGCCCGGCACCCGCTCGGTCTCATAGCCGAACTCGGTCAGATGGATCGCGCGGTTGCCGGGGGCCAGACGCCCGAGCTTGACGAGACGGTCCAGCGTGTGCGCGAGCACCGGAAGGTCGGCGATACGCACGTCGCCGCGCTCGGTGCGCGGACTGCTGCGGCGGCTCGGCTTCTCGTTCTGGGAGTAGGGATGGTGGGCGAATCCGTCGCCCGGGACCGCCTGGAAGCCGTTGCACTCGGGGGTGGTGCGGGGGCGGAAGCGGGAGTCCACGCAGGCGAGCTCGCGCACGAACTCCAGTGGCGCGACGGAGCCCGCGCCACGGCGGCGCCCGCCGGTGCTCGACGTGTTGCCGATCAGCACGGCGGCGCCCGGCGACACCGATTTCACGGCGGGATAGGCGGCCTGGACCATCTGGCGGTAGCGCTGCGGGCTGACCGGCGTCTGACCCGACCACTGCGGCAGCAGCAGCGCCTGGTGGTTGGGCTCGTTGTACAGCGCGAACTGATCGACGCGGGGCAGCGGGCCGGGCGCCTGTGCGGCGGCCGCGCGCCGGGGTCCGATGGAACCGCGGAAGGGGGAGCCCGGGCCGAGCAGGCTGTCGAGCAGCTCCTCGTCCTGGGAGGGCGCGGGCGGCGGAGCATCTGCGGGCGGGGCCGGAGGCGTGAAGTCGCCGGCGTAGCGGCGCGCGACGGCGGCCGCGAAGTCCGCGTACGCCGCCGGGTCGATGTCCGTGCGCGCGCGGGGACCGGGCGCGTCGTCGGTCGCCCAGTGCGGCGCCCAGAAGC